>NZ_NIBG01000010.1 GCF_002270055.1 Anaeromicrobium sediminis
TTTATTTACTTTTTCTTGCGACAAGTTACATCTTATCACAGTATTTAGGCCTTGTCAAAATCCTTTTTTTTCATTATTCTCCTAATATTACTACTATCCTTCTGCAATTAGGACATAATTCCATATTACCTTTATCAATTCTTTCTATTATTTCTATTGGTAGATCCATGTGACATCCACTACATATGTCATTCTTTGCATAAGCCATTGGCTTAACTTTTTTCTCTTTTATACTATAATATAATTCTAAGTTACCTTTCGGTATAATCCTTTTTATTTCTTCCCTTTCTCTGTTTAAATTGTATAGGTCTTTTTCTAATATTTCCTTTTTATTTTTTCTTTCTTTTAATAATTCATTTATCCTAGCCCCTATATCTTTTGCTTTTTTTACATACTTTCCTAATTCTTCTTCTACCTTTTCCTGGCTCTCAATTCTATCTAACATTCTCCCCGTATAGGCTTCTATACTTTCTTCTAATCTTTTTTCCTTTTCAATTAATAGTTCTAATCCCTTTGTGTCTTTAATTTCTCCGCTGTATAGCTTTTTCTTCATATCCTCTTTTGTGTTTTCCAGTTCTTTTATATGATCTTCTAATAATTTAGACTCAGTTTTATATTTTTTCTGAACAGATTTCATTTTTTCTATATACTTTCTTATCTTTTTATCTTGAATTATATACTTCTTTATATCATCTGCCTTCTCTATTACTTCCAGTTCCTTTTCCTTTTTTAATATATTAATCTCTATCTCTTGAAGCTCAAATAAGTATTTAACCATAAAAATCTCCTCCTTTTATATATACAAAAAGAATAGGCACATGCCTATTCTCATACAGTCTTAAATGGATTAATATTTAATTTGGATACTAAAACTTTCACATCATTATTAAGCTCTTTAGTTAAATATTCAGCCATCAAATCACACATTATATTTTCAGTCTCAAAATGACCAGCATCAATTACACAAATACCTAATTCTTTAGCATTTTGTGCATCATGGTACTTAACATCTCCTGTTATATAAAGATCGCAGCCTAGTGCATGGGCATTGCTAATAAAACTCGCTCCACTACCTGTACATAAAGCAACCTTCTTTATTTTTCTATCCATGTTTCCTACTACTTTTAATGATATAAGTCCAAGTTTATCTTTTATGTTTTTACAAACTTCTTCTAGAGTTGCCTCTTTTATAGTTCCACTTCTACCTAATCCATATTTCAATATGTTGTTTTCTAATTTAAATATATCGTAAGCCACTTCTTCATATGGATGGGATTCAATCATTTTGTTTATAACTTTGTTTAAATCATTTTTAGAAACAATAGTCTCTAATTTAGTTTCTTCTACATATTCTAATCTATCAGCGTCCCCTATAAAAGGCTTAGCTTCCTTTGTAGGCTTAAAAGTTCCCTCTCCTATACTTTGGAAAGTACAGTGACTATATTCCCCTATATGGCCGGCTCCTGCCCTACATATACTATCCATAACTTCATCTTTATGACTTGTAGGCACATATACTATTATTTTGTAATATTCTTCTTTCATAGTAGGTACTAATACTTTTTTATTTTCTAAACCTACTAAGTCTCCCAACAAATCATTAGTTCCGCCATAAGCCACATCTAAGTTTGTATGCATAGCATATACACTAATATTATTTCTTATTAATTTATGAATCATACTTCCTATGGGGTTATCGTTAACTACAGTTTTTAATTTATCAAAAATAAGAGGATGATGAGTTATTATCATATCAACCCTATTTTCTATAGCCTCATTTATAACTTCACTAGTCACTTCTAAAGCCACCAATATAGTATTTATATCACTATTAATATCTCCCACTAAAAGACCCACATTGTCCCATTTCTCCGCTAGCTTTTTAGGAGCTATTCTTTCTATACTTCTTATTAGACTCTTTAACTTTCTAGGCATTTTAGCACCTCTTTAAGCTTTTTTAATTTCTCTTTATGAATTATATACTTCTCATCTTCTTCAAAAGATTTTTGCTTACTTAGATTATATAATAATTTTTCATATTTGGCTATTTTATTTGTAACAAACTCCTTCAACAAAGGATCATTATCTTCTATCAACTTTATTCCCACATCAAAATATATGGAATCTTCAATGTACTCATGTCCTACCTTTGCCACTATGACTTCATACATTTTACCTTCATCCTTCACTAAGGCTTCCTTCTCTATCGTAAATCCATTTTCATTAAGCCAAATCCTTAATTCTTCTTGTGCTACCATAGGTTGTAGTATTAATCTATCTAAACTCTTGGCAATTTCAATACTTTCTTCTAGTATGGTACTTATTAATAGACCTCCCATACCAGCTATTATAGCCGTATCTACTTCTCCCATTTTTAGAGGTTTTAATCCGCTACCAATTCTTGTTTCTATTTTATCTTCTAGTTCATTTTCTTTAATATTTTTTTTAGCTATATTAAGTGGGCCTTCATTCACATCGCAGGCTATAGCCTTATTAACTATATTTTTCTCTGCCAAATATACGGGTATATAAGCATGATCAGTTCCTATATCAGCAATTTTTGCTCCTTCTTTAACAAATTTTGCTATTTTATCTAATCTTTTAGTTAATTTCATGTATATCTCCTTTTTAGTACTTTATAGTATTTTATCTTTTTCAATATATTTTAACTCATTTTAATGAAAAATAATTATAGGGAGGTTTTGATATGAATAAAAATAAAAATAACGCCCCTAAATCTTCTGTCCATTTTAAATGGGGTGGAACTACTTCTGACTGGCAAGCAGAAGCTCAAGAACTTTATGAAGAGACCAAACCCAAGGAAAGTCCTAAGGAAAAGAATGAAGACATAGAATATGGCTCCAGGAAGCAGCGTTGGTCTCCATTATAAATGTTCTACCTCGCAAAAAAAGTGTGACTAAGGTCTAAAACCTTTTGTCACACCCTATTTTATTCTAAATAGTCCTTTAACTTTTTACTTCTGCTTGGATGTCTAAGCTTTCTTAAAGCCTTCGCTTCTATTTGACGTATTCTCTCTCTTGTTACATCAAACTTTTTACCCACTTCCTCTAGGGTTCTAGCTCTTCCATCATCTAATCCAAATCTTAATCTTAGTACCTTTTGCTCTCTTGGAGTTAAGGTATCTAATACTTCTATTAATTGTTCCTTTAGCATAGAAAAGGCTGCAGCTTCTGCTGGTGCTGGAGCATCATCATCAGGAATAAAGTCTCCTAAATGACTGTCTTCCTCTTCTCCTATTGGAGTTTCTAAAGATACAGGCTCTTGAGCTATTTTTAAGATTTCTCTTACCTTTTCTTCTGGAAGATCCATTTCCTTAGCTATCTCATCTGGCTTAGGTTCCCTTCCTAATTCTTGAAGCAATTGTCTAGATACTCTTATTAATTTATTTATAGTTTCAACCATGTGTACAGGTATTCTTATAGTTCTAGCTTGATCCGCAATGGCTCTCGTTATTGCTTGCCTTATCCACCAAGTAGCATATGTACTAAACTTATATCCTTTTCTCCAATCAAACTTCTCAACAGCTTTAATCAGGCCCAAATTACCTTCTTGTATTAAATCCAGGAATAACATACCTCTTCCCACATAACGTTTAGCTATACTTACAACTAGTCTAAGGTTAGCTTCACAGAGTCTTTTTTTAGAATATTCATCTCCCAGTTCCATTTTCTTTGCAAGTTCAATTTCCTCTGTTGCAGAAAGAAGTGGCACCTTTCCGATCTCTTTTAAATACATTCTTACTGGATCATCTATATTAATACCCTTAGGGATAGAGATATCTATATTAACAGTTTCTTCTTCTTCAGTTTTTTCTTTTACAGTTTCCTTTTCTCCTACGATTTCTATGCCCATAGAAGATAGGTTATCATAAACCTCTTCAATTTGTTCCTTATCTATGTCAACTTCTTCTAAAGTATTCATAACTTCCGTATAGGTAAGCATTCCCGTTTTTTTACCCTTATCCACTAGTTTTTTAACTAGTAGCAGTTTTTTGCTATCTATTCTCTTGCTCATTTTAAGATTCCCTCCCTTCAAAGGCCTCTACATCTTTTTTAGTTCCTTCAATATTTTTTCGTAGTTTATGCATAACTCTCTTATCCTCACAATCTCTTCTTTAGATTTCTTTTCTTTTTTTTCTATGATTTTAAGTTCCTTCTCTATGCCATTCTTTTCTAATATGAGTCTGTGTTTTTTTATAGTATTTACACAATCTATTAACATCTTATCAACATTATCTTCCGGCAAAACAATTTTATTTACTTCATGGAATAATCCTATTTCTTCAATTTCCAATTCTTTTAATATTTCATCTTTATCTAAAGAATTAGTTTCGTAAGCTCTATATACAAATTTTGCTATGTTTTTTATATTAGAACTTATAAACTTGTCATAAGTGAAATTGTTTTTTATTTCCTTGTACATGTGTTCATTCTCTATAATTAATTTTAAAAGTATTTTTTCAGCTTCAAAATACCCTTGCTTTTTTATTGGTTTTTCAGGTATAATGTTATATTTATTATTATTCCTATCTTTTTTGCTTCTATACTTTTTAAAACTTTCAGGATTTTTCTCTTTATTATTGCCATAAAATTCTTTATTTATAGCCTTTCTAGAAATTCCTGTTTCAGAAGAAATTTTGCTAATATATGCATCTACTTCCACTGGACTTTTGAGATTTTTAAGTATGGGAGTAATCTCTTGAACAAACTTAATGGACCCCTCCGTAGTTTTAATATTATACTTTTCCTTAGCCAAACTAATCTTATATTCAACTAAAGTTAAAGCACTATTCACATACTTTATAAAAGCCTCTTTGCCATGCTCTTTAACTAATTCATCTGGATCTTTAGCACCCTTAAGGCTTATAACCTTAACCTCACATCCTACTTCAGTTAGTATATCAAGACCTCGTAGGGTAGCCGTTTGCCCCGCCACATCCGAGTCATAGCATATGTATGTTTTGTCTGCATATCTTTTTAATAATTGCCCTTGTCCCTTAGTTAGTGCCGTACCTAAAGATGCAACAGCATTTTTAATTCCTTTTTCATATAGGGATATTACATCCATATATCCTTCGACCACTATTATTCTTTTATTATCGTTTATTTCATTCTTTGCAATATTTAGTCCAAATAAATTATTACTTTTATTAAATACAGGAGTTTGTGGTGAATTTAAATATTTAGGCATTTCATTTCCTATTGCTCTAGCTCCAAATCCTATAACCTTCCCCGTAGTATTAAATATTGGAAATATAGTTCTATTTCTAAATCGATCGTAAAATCCCTTTTTTTCTTTTTTCTGTAAAACCAAACCAGACTTATATATTAATGATTGATTATATCCTTTTTTTAGTAAATATTTATTTAAAGCATCCCACTCATTTAAGGCATATCCTAATCCAAATTTTTTTATTGTCTCTATACTTAGACCTCTTTTATTTGAAAGATATTCTAAAGCTTGGGCGCCTCTTTTGTGTAAATTCTTGTAATAGAAGATGGCTGCTTCCCTATTGAGCTCATATATCTTTGTTTTTTCTTCTACAGCCTTTTTTTCTTCCTTGTTTAAAGTTTTTTCTTCGATGTTTATACCAACTCTATTTCCTAGGAATTTTAATGAATCTATAAAATCCAAGTTCTCTTTCTTAGATATGAACTCAATCACATCTCCAGCTTGGCCACATCCAAAGCAATGATATAATTGCTTGTCTTCTGAAACTATAAAGGATGGTGTCTTTTCATTATGAAATGGACATAACCCCTTATGATTTTTTCCATTTTGCTTTAGTTGCGTATAGCCAGATATTATTTCTATAATATTATTTTTACTTTTAATTTCATCTATTAAATGTTCATTTACATTCATATTCATCACCTACATAGTCCCTTTATGTACATTTTCTCCAAACAGATTAAATTTCCTTCTTCATTTAGCAATTACTTATCCATTACCTCTAGGACTATGTTTAAAAGATATTTTAACCACATGTGCTTAAAATATTTCTTTTACACCTTATTTATTAACATTCCCTCCTTTTAAGAAACTTCTTTCTTAAATTCTTCGAAGAAGTAATTTCCATTTTCTTTCTAAGTTCTTTTATATTTATGGATTGAAAAAAGCTTTCCATTGGAAGATATTAAAAATATCATCCTTCATTAATAATAGTCATATCAAAGGCCTAAGAAACATATTTATACATATTTCTTTTGTGAAGCACTTGGTGACATGACTTGTATTAATGGGATAATTGTATATATTGTTTTTACTAAATCTACATCTATATAGAAACATGTTTGTCTACATTTATTTCCTTTTTTCTACATTATCTTTAATCCACGTCTTTCAATATTCGACACCCAACTTCTTAATCCTTCTTTAATTTATACAAAATATAAAATCCAAAATTTTCAGAACTATTCCCTCCACACTTTAGGAACAAATATATCCATATATTTTTTTAATGCATATTTGTCTGTCATGCCAGCCACATAATCTTTAACAGCCTCTACTAATCTATTTTCTTGTACTTTCTCAACTATTTCTATTGGCAACTTTTCCGGCTTTTCTAAGAAATAATAATATAGTTCTTTTATAATATTTTGAGCCTTTTTTTCTTCCTTCTTAGCTTTGGGGTTTAAATATACTTCTTTAAACATAAATTCTCTTAATTTGTCCATATATATTTTCATTTCTTTGCTTATTTGTATTCTATCTTTATTATCACTATTATTAATTATATCTAGTATCATATTATTTATTCTAAGACTATGGGTATTTCCTATTTTTTCAAGACAATCCTTAGGTAATTGAGATTCTTTTAATATGGATCCTCTTATGGCATCGTCTATATCATGATTTATATAAGCTATTCTATCACTTATTTTCACAATCTGCCCTTCCAAAGTAAATGGTTCCTTATTGCCTGTGTGATTTAATATGCCATCCCTTACCTCATAAGTCAAATTCAAACCAAACGCATCTTTCTTTTCTAAGAAATCTACTATTCTCAAACTTTGTTCATTGTGCTTAAATCCATTTTCATGAATCTCATTTAAAATTTCCTCTCCACAATGACCAAAGGGAGTATGACCCAAATCATGACCAAGTGCTATAGCCTCTGTCAAATCTTCGTTTAAGTTTAAGGCTCTTGCAATGGTTCTTGATATTTGTGCCACTTCTAGGGTATGGGTTAGTCTAGTCCTATAGTGAGCCTTTTCTGGGGCTATAAATACCTGGGTTTTATCCTTTAACCTCCTAAAGGATTTTGAATGTATTATTCTATCCCTATCCCTTTGATATACAGTTCTTATGTCACATCTTTCTTCTAATTTTCGTCTCCCCTTTGACAAGTATGATTTAGCTGCATATTTAGATAGTTTTTCTTCTCTTTCTTCTGTTAAAACTCTCCCATTCATAAGCATACCCCTTTCATACCCTGGTAATATAATATTATACAATTCTTTTTTTTTTATTCCTTTTAACATACCCATAAAATCTAAATTCTAACAAAAGCGAAATGACATGGCTAAAAATATTATTTAGCCATGTCATTTATAATTATTATCTATTTTTTTCTTTTATTACAGCTACAGCTGATGCAAGTCTTGCCTTTGGTATTCTGTATGGTGAACAAGATACATAATCTATATCTAGTTTATTTATAAACTCTATAGATTGTGGATTTCCTCCATGTTCTCCACAAACACCTAGTTTAATATTTTTCTTTGTCTTTCTAGCTAAATCTGAAGATATTTCTATTAATTTACCTACTCCCTTTGTATCTAATACCTCAAATGGATCCTTCTCAAATATATTTTTGTTTCTATATTCGTTTATAAACTTACCTGAATCATCCCTAGAAAAAGCTAGTGTAGTTTGTGTTAAATCATTAGTTCCATAAGAGAAGAAGTCTGCTTCCTCTGCAATTTCATCAGAAGTTAGAGCAGCCCTTGGCACTTCAATCATAGTACCAACTTTATAGTCTATTCTCACGTCCTCTTCTTCAAAAACTTTTTCAATTTCATTTATTATTAAGTCCTTTATGATCTTTAATTCAGTCACATCGCCAACTAAAGGTACCATAATTTCTGGATTCACTGTAAATTCATTAGATTTACTTACCTCTATAGCTGCTTGCATAATAGCTCTTACTTGCATTACATATATTTCAGGATAAGTAATTGCAAGTCTACAACCTCTATGCCCTAACATAGGGTTAAATTCCTTTAAGCTCTCCACTCTCTCTTTTAACATTTCATAATCATATCCTAGTATCTGTGAAAGATTTTTAATATCCTCTTCACCATGTGGTAAGAATTCATGAAGTGGTGGATCTAATAATCTTACAGTTACAGGCAATTCTTTCATCACATTAAATATTTCTACAAAATCTTTTCTTTGGAATGGTAATAATTTATCTAAAGCTTCTTTTCTCTCCTCTATTCCTTCTGCTATAATCATATGTCTTACTGTATTGATTCTTTCTTCATCAAAGAACATATGTTCTGTTCTACAAAGGCCAATTCCCTTAGCTCCCAATTCTATAGCAACTTTCGCATCACGTTCATTATCGGCATTAGCCCTGATTCCTAACCTCTTAATCTCGTCTGCCCAATTCATGATTGTCTCAAAATCATCAGTTAGTTTTGTAGCTTCCGTTTCTACAAGACCCTTATATACAACCCCACTTGCTCCATCTATTGATATATAGTCCCCTTCTTTTATCTCTATATCATTAGCTGTTAAAGTTTTAGCTTTCTCATTAATTGATAATTCTCCACATCCTACTACACAACATTTTCCCATTCCTCTAGCTACAACAGCAGCATGAGATGTCATTCCTCCATGAACCGTTAATACTCCTTCTGCCTTAATCATTCCCTCAATATCCTCTGGAGAAGTTTCTTGTCTAACTAACATGATCCTTTCTCCCTTTTCAGCTTCCCTAACCACATCTTCTGCAGTAAAGTATACTCTTCCACTTGCCGCTCCTGGAGATGCGCCTATTCCTTTAGCCATTTTAGTTGCATCCTTTAAGAAATCTTCTTTAAAAGTAGGGTGAAGAAGTTGATCTAATTTATCTATCTCTATTCTTAAAAGAGCTTCTTCTTTATTTATTACTTTTTCTTCAACTAAATCTGTTGCTATTTTAATAGCAGCCTTTGCAGTTCTTTTTCCCGTTCTAGTTTGTAATAAGTACAATTTCTTATCCTCAAAAGTAAACTCAATATCTTGCATATCTCTATAGTGATCTTCTAATAATTTTGTAATGCCAACAAATTCTTCATACAATTCAGGCATAACATCTCTAAGTTCTGATATGTCCTTAGGAGTTCTTATTCCTGCTACCACATCTTCCCCTTGAGCATTAGTCAGAAACTCTCCAAATAATACCTTTTCCCCTGTAGATGGATTTCTTGTAAATGCCACACCAGTACCTGAAGTTTCTCCCATATTACCAAATACCATAGCTTGAACATTTACTGCAGTTCCTATTTCATCAGGTATATTATTAATCTTTCTATAGATTATAGCTCTTTGATTATTCCATGAATCGAAAACTGCTCTTATTGCCATCATAAGTTGTTCTTTAGGGTCTTGTGGAAATTCCTTTTTAGTTTCCTTTTTTACTATTTTTTTATATTGTTCAATAATAACCTCTATGTCATCTTCATTATTGTTTATAGAATCAAAATTATATTTTTCAATGCCTAACACTACATCGGAAAACATTTGAATAAATCTTTTATAACAATCATAGGCAAATTCCTTATTATTAGTTTTTTCCCATAAAACTTTCACAGTTTCATCATTTAATCCTAAATTTAATATGGTATCCATCATTCCTGGCATGGATATGGCTGCCCCTGATCTTACTGATACTAACAATGGATTTTCATTTGAACCAAGTACTTTGTTAGTTTCTTCTTCTATTTTAGCCACATGCTCTAATATTTCATCTACTATATGAGTCTCTATTTCCTCTCCATCTTCATAATACTTATTGCAAGCTTCTGTAGTTACAGTGAATCCAGCAGGCACAGGTAAACCAATTTTTTTCATTTCAGCCAAATTAGCCCCTTTTCCTCCTAACATGCTTTTCATAGATTTGTTACCTTCTGTGAAAGAATATACAAATTTATTCATTTTATTAATCCCCCTAGTATTTTTTTCTAATCTGCTTTTATTATTTATTAACTGTTCTTATTATATTCAAAATAATATTTGCACTTTCTTCTACTGCCTTATTAGATACATCTATAATTGGACATCCTAATCTTTTCATTAAGGATTCAGCATAATCTAATTCTTTTAATATTCTATCCATACTAGCATAGTTAGCCTCACTACCTAATCCTAGTGCCTTTAAACGTTCTTGTCTTATTTCATTTAATTTTATTGGATTTGTAGTCAATCCTATTATTTTTTTAGGATCAACATTAAAAATTTCTTCTGTAACAGGAACTTCTGGCACTAATGGTACATTTGCCACCTTTATGTTTTTATGGGCCAAATACATACTAAGCGGAGTCTTTGAAGTTCTTGATATTCCTACTAATACAATATCTGCCTTTTTTAGACCACGAGGATCTTTTCCATCATCATATTTAACTGCAAATTCAATTGCCTCTACTTTTTTGAAATATTTTTCATCTAACTTTCTGATAAGACCAGACTCATATTTAGGTTCCTGATGAAGAATTCTTTTTAATGGATCTATAAGAGGTGTCATTATATCAACAGTTTCTATATTATTCTTTTTAGCCTCATTAATTATTAAATTTCTAAGTTCTGGTACTACCATGGTAAATACAATTATACTTTTTTCTTCCTTTGCTTCATTTATAATTTCCATTATATGTTCTTCATCAGAAATATATGGAAATCTCTTAATTTGAAAGTTTTTACACTCAAATTGACTTATGGCTGCCCTTAGTACTTGTTCTCCTGTTTCCCCAATAGAGTCCGATAATATATATACTAATAAATTTTTTTCCATACTTATTCCTCCTTGCTACTTTTTAATTCTGCAAATAGTCTAGTTATATTAGTCTTAGATATTCTTCCTATTACTTTTAAATATTCTTTGTCCTTTTCTTTTATTGCATCTACTACAGGCATACTATCCACCTCATGTTCTATTAATTTCATAGCAACCATTATGGCACTTTCATCTGCTGATACGGTTATTATATTAGGCATTCTAGTCATAATGAGACTTATGGGAACCTTGTGCATATCTATTCCCCCCATTAAGCCCCTTAAAAAATCTTTTCTAGAAGCCACTCCAACTAAGTATTCTTTTGATATTACAAATATGGTTCCCACATCTTCTAGAAATAATTTTGTTACGCCTTCATATACACTCTCTTTTTCATCCACTAATACGGGAATGGACATTATATCTTTAACTGTAATATTTTTCATATAATCTAACTTCAAACTGGCATTATTTTCACCGGAGTAGAAATATCCAACCTTTGGTCTTGCATCTAAAATACCAGTCATAGTCAAAATAGCCAAATCCGGTCTTAATGTTGCCCTTGTTATATTTAAAATCTTACCTATATTTTCACTAGTTATAGGCTGGTTTTCTTTAACTATATTTATTATTTTTTCTTGTCTATTTGTTAGTCCGATTTTTACCACCCCTTTATATGTGTTATACTTTTTATTATTTGTGTTATCCTACATATAGAATTCTAGCAAATTTTTCATGTTATTTCCACCTTTTTTTTAAAAAAAATAAAAAAAACATAAAAACATATGACCTGCGGGACCTCATTGTTCCCACAGGCATATGTTAACCCAATCCGAAAACCTTCTTTTAGAGAGGCAGGAGAATGATTCCCCTACAACCCCTTACTTTTTTACTTATCCACAGATTGGAAAATTTATAATTTCCTTGTAAGTAAAAAAATATGACAGAAATAATTATTTCTGTCATACTAATTAATTAAAATTTAATTTTTTCTTCAATATATTTATCTAATTCATCAATCTTAATTCTTACCTGTTCCATTGTGTCCCTATCTCTAATTGTTACAGATTTATCTTCTAATGAGTCAAAATCAAAAGTTATACAAAGTGGTGTTCCTATTTCATCTTGTCTTCTGTATCTCTTACCAATACTTCCTGTCACATCATAATCTATCATGTACTTAGAAGCTAGCATTTTATATACCTTCTCAGCTTCCTCACCTAATTTCTTAGCAAGTGGTAATACTGCTGCTTTAAATGGTGCTAATGCAGGATGGAATTTAAGAACCGTTCTTGTCTTTCCATCTTCTAATACCTCTTCTTCATAAGCCTCTGTTAAGAATGCTAATGTAACACGATCTGCACCTAATGATGGTTCAATACAATAAGGAACGTATTTTTCATTAGTTGTAGGGTCATGATAAACTAAATCTACACCAGAGTGCTCAATATGTTGCTTTAAGTCAAAATCAGTTCTATCTGCTATTCCCCAAAGTTCACCCCATCCAAATGGGAATTTAAATTCTATGTCAGTAGTAGCGTTACTATAGTGAGATAATTCATCCGCATCATGATCTCTTAATCTAATACTCTCTTCACTTATATTTAAACCTAATAACCAATCTTTACAGTAGTTTTTCCAGTAGTTAAACCATTCTAAATCTTCTCCTGGCTTACAGAAAAATTCAAGCTCCATTTGTTCAAACTCTCTAGTTCTAAAAGTAAAGTTACCTGGTGTAATTTCATTTCTAAATGATTTACCTATTTGTCCTATTCCAAATGGCATCTTCTTTCTACTAGTTCTAGCCACATTCTTAAAGTTTACAAATATACCCTGAGCCGTTTCAGGTCTTAAATATATTTCTGACTTAGAATCATCTGTAACCCCTTGATGAGTTTTAAACATTAGGTTAAATTGTCTAATGGAAGTATAGTCTAACTTTCCACACTCCGGACACTTGATTTCATTTTCATGGATATATTTTTCCATAGCCTCATTAGACCATCCATCAACTACAGCTTCTTCTCCCTTTGTTGCCATGAAATCTTCAATTAATTTATCTGCTCTAAATCTAGAATTACAATCTTTACAATCAAGTAGTGGATCACTAAATCCTCCCACATGACCTGATGCTACCCAAGCTTGTGGATTCATTAAAATTGCTGCATCCAAACCTACGTTATAAGGAGATTCTTGAATGAATTTTTTCCACCATGCTTTTTTAACATTATTCTTTAATTCCACACCTAATGGACCATAATCCCAAGTATTTGCCAATCCTCCATAGATTTCTGATCCTGGGAATACAAAACCTCTATTTTTACTTAAAGCAACTATTTTGTCCATAGTCTTTTCCATAGCCATATAAATGCCTCCTTTAAATTATTCATAATTTTACAATAAAAAAACTCCTTCATCCCTGAAAAAGGGACGAAAGAGTTACTTCCGCGGTTCCACCCTAATTGATACATAATCATATGTATCCTCTTTTTTCTAGTAGCTCAAGAGCTCCCTTCACCAAGGTGTTATGTCGGCTTTCCACCATCACCAACTCTCTCTTATAACAGTACTTGACTACTCTTCTCCATCACAGCTTTACTTATTACTTTAATAGATTTTAACATATACTCCACAAAATGTAAAGTTACTTATCTTGGTCTTCTTTAGAAAATTCATTAGAAAAGTCATTTTCATCTTTTTTTTCAAATTCAGAAGATCCGTTAGGTTCAAACTTATCTTTATATTCATTCACTTTGTCTACTACATTATCAATAGATTCCTTAGTCATCTCATTTACGTCTATTACTTCTCCATCATCCTTAACTATCTCAACCCTACATTTAGAAGCTAGAGCTGTAGCTAAACCTAATACTGCTATAGGTGGAGAGATTATTGCTCCTATGGCACCAGCGGTTATGGGAATATTCATAACTATTTCATTATTTCTTTTTAATTGAATCCTAGTTACATTTCCCTTTTTAAGTATTTCTTTAACCTTATCCATCACTTCATTACTCTTATCAGATAAGTTGTCACCCCATGTACCACCATTCTTTTCTTCGATGTAGATTATAGTATCTATCACATCACCACCGCACTTTTCTAGTGCTTCTTTAGCTTCCTTATAGCTAACCCCTGTTCTGTCTCTTACTGCATCAACCTTCTCTAAATTTATCTCCATCCTAACACCACCTTATTTAAATTTTTAAAGATTTTATAGATTCAAGAAATTCCAGACTATTAAAGGTGCGTTTCCCTAGATGAGTTAATATATAATTCTTAATAATCTTATCTAGTTCTCCTTTAACATCCTCTTGAATTTTTAATTTTATAATCTTGTCTAAAGGACTTTTTATTAGATATCTCATCACATTAATGGATAAACTTGATATATTCATTGCATAAGAGTCCTTGTTTAGACATTGTCTACATAAAATGCCACCCTGTCTAGAACTAAACTTATATGAGGAATCATTGGGATTCCCACAGGATACACACTCAGTTAAAACGGGCATATAGCCTGCATAAAGCATGAGTTTAACTTCATAGGCCTTTACTAGAGTTTCCACATCTACCTTCTTATTTCCTAGTATATCCAAAAAATCAATTAATAAATTAAAAAGCTTAGGATTATTTTCCCCCTCGATTATACTACTCTCTGTTAATTCTAAAATATATGAGCCATAGCTTAATTTAATTACATCCTCATGTATTTTATGAAATGATTTTTTAAAATCTACTTGAGAAATTTGATATAGATTTTTCCCCTTATACAACATGAACTCTCCATATGTAAATGCCTGAATATTTGAAGATCCTTTTCCTTTAGTCTTTTTAAATCCCCGTACAACAGATTGTACCTTTCCAATTTTCTTAGAGAAAATAGTTAGTAAGGCTTCATTTTCTCCAAATACTTTTTTCCTTAAGACAATTGCCTCTGTTTTAAAAAGCATTCCCCCACCTCAAATTTTTAGTACTCTTCTTCTGTTACTCTGCCTTCATCCCTAATCATTATACTTTCTTCTAAGTCCTTGTAGGCTAGATAACTGTTTAAATCTCCTGTGTTTAGGAATACATGCCAAAATACATTATCTAACATTACCTTGTGCCCCTTTCAAATTTGTTTTTTTGGAAATTATATTTTCCCAGACTTATCTAAAAAGCAAAACTATTAGCAAAGAAAAATCTAAAGATTTTTCCTTACTATAGAAAAGTAAATTTTAAATACTTTACTTCATATATTAGTTTTTTAATATTTAGAGATGAATATTCATTGAATTTTTTTCTTCATTTAAAATAATATACTATTACTTGTATCCCAAATAGTTCAGCATGTTTTGCTGGTCTCTCCAGTCTTCTTTTATCTTAACCCACAGCTCTAAAAATACTTTAGATCCTAGAAGCCTTTCTATATCTTCACGGGCACTTTTTCCAACTCCCTTTAACTTTCTTCCATTTTTACCTATTATTATTCCTTTGTGAGATTTTTTCTCACAGTAAATAGTTGCACTAATATCCACTATATCCTTTTCTTTTCTCTTTCTCATTTTAAGGACTTCTACAGCCACACCATGGGGAACTTCCTCATGTAAATAATGTAATAATTTCTCCCTTATAATCTCACTTACTATTATTTTCTCTGGTTGATCTGTTATCATATCTGCAGGGAAATATTGTGGTCCTTCTGGAAGATTTTCAACTATAGTATCCATCAACATCTTAGTGTTTTTATCATTTAATGCAGAAATTCCTATTATTTCTTTGAAAACTCCCAATTTTTTATACATATTATATATTTTTTCAAATTTCTCTGGTGGAATTTTATCAACCTTATTTATGGCTAATACTACAGTAGTTTTAATATTTTTAATAGTATCTATTATATATTGATCTCCCGGGCCCATATCTGTAGTATCATCTACTACTAACAATACCACATCCACTTCGTTTAGTGTAGTTACTGCTGTCTTTTGCATATATTCACCTAATTTATTCTTAGGCTTATGCATACCAGGTGTATCTAAAAATATAATTTGAAAGTCCTTTTCTGTATGTATGGTTTGTATCCTATTTCTAGTAGTCTGAGGCTTATCTGACATTATGGCAATTTTTTCACCAATTATATTATTCATCAATGTGGATTTTCCCACATTAGGCCTTCCTATTATTGTTACAAATCCTGATTTAAACTTCATCTTATCCATCCTTCGTATTTATTTTCTTAAATCTTCCTCCGTAAAACTATGAGGTAATAATTCCCTCATTGAAAAAGTTTTAATTTTTCCATCTTTATTACCTAATATTATCTCAATATCTAACCCAAATTCAACTATTACCTGTCTACAAATTCCGCATGGGAAAGTATAGTCATCTAAATCACTTGTTATAGCTATCTTTGCAATATCCTTGTGCCCTTCTGATACGGCTTTAAATATGGCCGTTCTTTCAGCACAATTTGTACCTCCATAAGACGCACATTCCACATTACAACCAGTATACACCTTACCTCCCTTAGTTAGCAGTGCTGCACCTACTCTAAAGTTTGAATACGGTGAATGAGAAAACTCCTTTGCTTCAATCGCTTTTTCCATTAATTGTTCGTTTGTCATACTATGTCCTCCTAGTTTAGTATTGTGTGTAATTCAAAGATTTTGGTATAACCTCTACCCAAGTTACACCTGGATTTAGGTTAATTTCTTCTCCATTTTTATAGAAAAATCTTGTAATAGATCTTCTTGACTCTTTTTTCCATGTTACTTCTTTCATTTCACCATTTGTTATATATATTCCCTCACCAGTTCCTACTAAACCTACTTTTAATCTTCCAACACTATCTAAAACTTTCTTAGAGGCCCTCTGAACTATTATATTTTCAGCTGTCAGTTGTGTCTTAGAAGCTTCATCCACATGAGGTTTATTGTTTATATATCTATCATATAACTTAGTATCTTCATTATATTTAAATGTAACCTTGTAGTTTTTCGAGTATGGTATATCTATATTCTTTAATTCACTACCATTAATAGAGGTATCTTTATCATAATACTTCCACGTATCTATATTTACAGTCTTTTTATAATTACTTCCATTTGCAGCTTTTCTAATGGCATCTGCACTAGTGTATTCATTATGAGGTCTTTTTTTATGAGATTTTCTCCAGAATGTACTTTTCCCCCTTGATTGAGCACTAATATCTGCCATTTTTAATCTTACTATATCATCTAAGGCTTGAGGGCTCCCTCCATCATGAACATATAGGGCATCATATTCTAAAGCCTTATCTATAAAGTATGGTCTTGCACTTCTTACGGGTCCTATTAATTCAGGTGACTTTGTAGCAAATATGGCCATATATCTAGTAATATTCCCTTCTGCTAGAATTTCATATACTATTTCAGCTTGATCAAGTCCCGCCTGTGGTCTTGCGTGAACTTGGTTGTCTAACATTACAGCAAAGGGTCTATTATTAACTTGATCTTCTTCACATTCCATATGGCTAATTGGCGATAGAAATTTTTCTTCTATCACTTCTACAACTGGTTCTTCCTTCTTTATTTCTTCTTTTTCTACTTCTACTATAGGCTCCTTTTCTTTTACTGTTTCTACAACTTTTTCTTCTTTAGTACACCCACTAAACGCAAGTGATCCCATAATGATAGTTAAAATTATAAATTTCTTCATGTCCCCCTCGTCCTTTCTTATGTATCTCTGTTTTCATCCTGTATAATATCTGGTGTTATTATTCCTCCAGATACGATTAACTTAATTGCTGCATCTACACTTAAACCTAAATACACTATATCCTTTTCTGCAATCATAACAAACATTCCTGAAGTGGGATTGGGTGTAGTAGGAACAAATATACTTTTCATCTTTTCATTTGTTATATCAGTTATGACTCTAGGTGCATCAGCTGTTAAAAAGCCTATAGTATAAATTCCTTTAGATGGATATTCTATGGCAACTGCACTTTTAAAGTTATTATTCTTTTCTGTAAAAACAGTATTTATTATTTGTTTAATAGAAGAATATATCATACTTACTAGTGGCACCTTACAAATGCTTTTTTCTAAGAAATCAATTATTTTCCTTCCCAAATAATTAGTAGCAAATAGACCTGTCCAAAATACTATAACTAGGGTGAGTATTACACCTATGCCTACAATTCTAAATCCTAATATTTTTTGAAGAGGATCCCTAAAGAATGAATCTACCACATTAAATAGCCACACAATAGTAAAAAAAGTAGCTGCTATAGGTATTAATACTATTAATCCTGTAAAGAAAATATTTCTAGCATCTTTTATCTGCATTTTATTGTTCTTCATTATAAAACTTATCCTCCAGTAAAAACTTTTTTTAAATTTGTACTTTAATGTGGTCACAAAAGGGAAGTAATGATTTTATTACTTCCCCCTAATTTATTATATAATATACACATACTATTTACTATTTGTTTTACACTTAAGGAATACTTATCTACAAACTGGGGAAACTATTACTTCCTAGTAAGTGAAAAAATAATAATGTAATTCCAATTCCTAATATTCCCCCTATAAAAACTTGAAACCATGTATGAATTTTCCCCTCTATCCTACTTTGTGCTACTAATATGGCTAATATTAATGCAAGCAATATAACATATATATTGCCTGATATGAATATTATTGAAGTTAGAATTGAGAAAGCCGCTGCCGTATGGCCACTAGGCATTCCACCCTTTAGGGGAGTTCCCTTCCCTTTTTGTAGCTTTATTATTATAACAGATATTATTACTATAAGAAAGCTTAAAAAACTAATATGTAGACTAGTTCTTCTAATTTTATGAAATAACCTCTCTGCTATTGGTATGAATTTGTCATAAAATACAATATATGCCACCAATATACTGTTTAATGCGGCTAATAAAACGCCACCAGCGGCAACATTTTTAGCTATTTTAGCCAGGGGATGATATTCTTTTGTTATTAAATCAATAGTCACTTCTATGGAAGTATTTATCATTTCTGTTATTATTACTAGTGATATGGAAAATAGAACCAATGCCAAATCCCATTTTGTCAAATCGAAAAACATACTTCCTAGTATGACTAATATTGCCATCATTATATGTATTTTCATATTTCGTTGAGTTTTAATACTATAAAATATACCGTCTATGGCATAATTAAAACTATCTATTAGCTTTCTTACTTTCATTGTTAATCTCCATTATTTTCTTAGTATACCCATATGAGATAATACTTTTTCTTCTTTCATTCTCATTTCTTTTGTATTCTCTTCTGTATCATGGTCATATCCCATTAGGTGAAACATACTATGGACCGTTAAAAACAATACTTCCCTATCAAAAGAATGATTATATAGTTGTCTTTGCTCTTCTGCCTTTTCTAAGGATATTACAATATCTCCTAGACACATGCCTATATTTATCTCATCCATACTATCATACTGAGGAAATGATAATACGTCTGTTTCACTATCCTTATTTCTGTAGTCCCTATTTAATTCTTTTATTGCGTCATTGTCTACAAATGTAACACTTACTTCTACTTCCTCGCTTACATTCTCTTCCTTTAAAGATTCTTTTACAGCTTGTACTATTAGATTTTCCATATTTTCATCATACTTTATTTTATCTTGTCTATCATCAATTATTACATTCATTATACTTAGTCCTCCTTCTTATCCTTATCCATATCTGGGTATTCTATTCTCTCATGAAATATGCCCATAAGTATGGTCATAAAAGATTCAGATATCATCTTTAAATCCTTTAAAGTCATATTACATTCATCAAATTGACTATCATTTAATTTATCTTTTACAATCTTATCAATTAAATCTCTTATTTTTTCTTCCGTAGGCTCTTTTATACTTCTTACAGCAGCTTCAACAGAGTCTGCAAGCATTACTACTGCAGCCTCTTTGCTTTGAGGTTTTTCGCCCTTATATCTATAGTCTGATTCATTTATACTTTTTTTAGAATTCTGAGTTGCTTTAAAGTAAAAGAATTTTACTAAAGTAGTTCCATGATGTTGAAATATTATATCCCGTATTTCCTGTGGTAATTCTTCTTCGCGAGCAAAGTCAAGTCCATCCCTTATATGACTAGTTATAACATTAGTACTTCTTATGGGTTTTAATTTATCATGTGGATTTTCAGAAGTCAGTTGATTTTCCTTAAATAAATAGGGTCTTCTTAATTTTCCAATATCATGGTAATAGGCTCCAACTCTAGCAAGTAAACTATTAGCGCCTATGGCCTGTGCCGCACCCTCACTTAAATTTCCCACAATTATACTATGATGATAAGTTCCTGGTGCTTCTACTAACAGCCTTTTTAGTAATTTATTATTAGGATTAGAAAGTTCTAATAATTTAAAAGGCGTTAATATTTTAAAAGCCCATTCCCAAAGAGGTAATGATCCTATAGTAATCACAGCACAAAATATACCGTTTAAAAGGCCATTATACACATTAGAAAAAACTAATGAAAAATCATAATGGTTTATAAGACCAATTGAAGTTAATATTATTATATTACTAAAACTAATCATTAATCCAGTTATGAATATAGTACTTCTTTGACTAGCATTTTTTATTCCACATGCAGCCACTATACAAGCCATTATATTAGTGTATATGAACTCCACATTATAACCCTTAGATATGGACAACATCATAGTCATGCATATGCTTATAACTAAGGCTAGCTTTGGTTCTATCAATATACCTACTAAACATGTAAATGCAGCTACAGCCCCAATATATGGAGATAAATTAAATAAACTTTTGCTAATGTAGAACACAAATACATAAAGTATTATTAATAAATATAATTTTCTTGGAGATTGAAATAAAGGTCTATTAAAAAAATATATGTATAATATTATAGTCGCAAAGGTCATTAGGATAACTCCTAAAGCCCCTAAGTAGAGTAACATATCCCTTTTATTATCTTTTTTTAGTACACCTAAATCTTTCAATACACTTATATGGTCTGGTGTTATTATTTCACCTTCTCCCACAATAATACTTCCTCTTTTAATTATTACCTTTTCTACACTGTTTTTTGCCTCTTCAATTTTCTCCTTTGTAGTCTCCACATCTACAAATCTATTTGCTTTAATAGAATTGTTTACAATCTTAGTTCCAATATTTTTTATATCATTAGAGAAATCTTCTAGGCCCTTAAAATACTCCTCTATCTCATGTTTCTTATTTTCAAGTTCATCTGGCCTAATACCACTTGACATTATCTGAGATACAATTTCATATACATAACTCTCCACATTTCTCAATTCAGTTATGTTAGCATTAATTAGCACTTCTAAATTTTCATCATCTAATAATAATTTATTCTTACTTTTTAATAACTCTAATTTTTCATAATCAAGTATTTCTTCTGCTCTTATTTGATATAGGTTATTAAAAAACTTTTCTATATTCTTTTTAACATCAATTTGAATAGTAGGATAAAACTTCTCAATATTCTCTACTGAAGCTATTTCCCTCTGTATAAGTCTTTCAGTGGCACTTTTATCTTCCACATCCCTAGGAGCTTTTATATCTGCTGGAGCCTTATCCCCTGCTTTTAAATCATATTCATTTGGCGCAAATTCAGATATTATACTAAAGAACATACTCCCTATAAAAATAAATGCTATAACAGAGTAAGCCACATATTTATTCTTTAGCATCCTTATAAAAAAGCTATTTTTCATAGCTTTTTTCATATGTTTTATGAAGGTCATAGTTGTGCCTCCTAAATTTCCTCTTTAGTATTTTCGTATTTTTCATAGGCTCTTATTATTCTTTGAACTAATGCATGTCTAACTACATCTGCTTCTCCTAAGAACTGAAATGATACTCCCTTTACGTCCTTTAAAATTTTTACTACTTGATTTAATCCAGAGGCCTTTCCTCTTGGTAGATCAATTTGAGTTATGTCTCCTGTTACAACAGCCTTAGAGCCAAATCCAAGTCTAGTTAAAAACATCTTCATTTGTTCCTTTGTGGTATTTTGTGCTTCATCTAATATTATGAAAGAATTATCTAGGGTTCTTCCTCTCATATATGCAAGAGGAGCAACCTCAATCATACCTCTTTCCTTATATTTTAAAAAAGTATCCCCCCCTAAAATATCATATAGGGCATCATATAAAGGCCTTAAATAAGGATCTACCTTTTCTTGCAAATCGCCTGGTAAAAAACCTAAACTTTCTCCAGCTTCTACAGCAGGTCTAGTTAATATAATCTTATTTACTTCTTTGTTTTTAAAGGCATTTACAGCCATGGCCATGGCTAAATAAGTTTTACCAGTACCTGCAGGACCTATTCCAAATACCACGTCATTTTCCTTTATAGCCTCTGTATATTTCTTTTGACCTATGGTCTTTGGCTTTATCTTCTTTCCTTTAGATGTAATACAAACCACATCTTCTACTAATTCATCTATTTTATTTTCATTTCCTTTTTCAAACAATTCTATTGTATATTTTATCTTTTGTTCGTCTAAATTTTCCTTTGCCTCTAATAGTTTCATAAATTTTAATATTATCTTTTCTACCTTTTTAACAGATTCATTTTCTCCTATAATAACTACTTCTCCTTGTCTTGAAACTATATTTACATTAAACCTTCCCTCAATAAACTTTATATTTTCATCAAAATTACCGAATAATTCATTTGTATAATGGAATTCGTTAATGTCAATTCTCTTCTCTACCAAGCCTGTATCCTCCTTAAGTTTATTCTTCTAAGTCTATTTTTTCTTTTATAATTTCTTCCTCCATAATAGGTTTTTGTGTGGATATATTTTCTAAAACTTCAACTATCAACTTGCCTTTAATTATACTATTTTCTTCAGTAAATACAATATTTTTATTAATAACTTTTCCATCTTTAGGTATTTTCTTATGTACATTTACCATCATCTTATCAAATAGTATTTTCTTCACATTAGACTTATTAAGTTTATTCTTTCTAATATTAACTTCGTAATACTCTTCTATTATAACTTCTACAGGGAAGTTAGTATTCCTCCACTTGGGTAAAGTTTTATATTTCCTTTCTACTAACACATTCTTATAGGGTATGTTTTCTTCTCCCGATATAATTTGACTATTTCCTAGTTTTATTATTCTCTTAGTTTTCTTATTTCCTGTCTTTATTTTTTCCACATTTATTAAACTAATTTCATCTTTTTCTTCATAATAGGTTTTTGCCATTACTTCTCCAAAGGCATGAACATACCTATTCTCTACACCTTCTCTTACTATGGCTCCTGTAATTAAACATTGGCCTTTTTTTACTATATCCCCTTCTTTAACTAATGAATCCCCTTCTTTAGCAATTACCTTTTTTATTACTCCATCCTTTTTAGCTATTATATCACATGGCATCTCCTTATTTACTTTAGGAGGCGGCTCTACCTTTTCTACAATTTCAATTAGAGCCTTAGTGCCTTTAAATTCAATTCCAACCCATGATATTTTTTTCAAATCAATAATCATGTTTCTCTCTAATTCTTCCGTATCCACATCATATTTCCACTCGCCAATTTTCACACCCTGCTTTTTCACATATTCCTTTATTTCAGTAGGATTTATGGTCTCACAGCCTTTAATATCAACACTCCATATGAAGGAGGTCATTATAAATATGCATATTAGAAAAAAGGCGAATCCACCCATAAAAATTTTTCTTTTTTTAATTTTATACATAAAAAAAGGATATCCTATCTTAACCTTTATTTTAACTCGACAGCCAGCTTTCTTTACCACATGTCTAAGTTCCTTATATGCCCTTAGACCAACTTTAGCCTCCATGGTAGTATAATCTATTCTCTTTATATCCCAAAGAAAAATTCCCCTTGCAATGGCATAGTTTATAAATTTCTCTAGGGATAAACCTTCTATTTTGATTAAAACATAGCCTCTAAAGTAATTCCATAATTTTAAAACAAGCAAAAGCCTCCACCCCCTTATTTTATAAACTCTATACTATGAAGTTCTCCACATACTACTATTTCTTCTTCCATTATATTCTTTATAGTAAGATCTTTTCCTATAACTCTTAAGGCTCCTTCCCTAAGTTTAATTCGAATCCTAACTTTAGTATATTCTATTATGCCCTTATGATTTTCTATATATAGCTGCAAATTACCAAGCATGGTTATCCTAGGAAGATCAAGTATTATATCTTTGGGAAGCTCTAGTAATTCTGCTAAGCTCTCTCTTATCTCCATATTTTTATTTTTCATCAAACTCCCCCTTTTTATATAGTAATTTTATGCGTCTATTCTATTCTCTATGACACAATGTTCTATAGGACAATTTATGAACAAAAAAAATCACGAGCAGTTATACTCGTGATTTTTTATTATTTTCTTAAGGATTTTGGTTTGTTTAATATTTCGTTCCAAATTATACCTTGCGCAATATTTTTCTTTTCCATACTTAGTTTCGATTTATGTTTTTTCTTTTTAATATTATATGGTTTTACTTCTACGTCTCTAGGCTTTTCTACTTTTACTGTATCTATTTTATCTTCTACTATTTCACTTACTTCTTCAACTAGATTATCTTCTTCATCAGGATCTAGATAGGGTTTTATCATTTCATCAATTTTAATATATTTACCTAACCCTTTAGTATTTTTTACTTCCTTATGGGGCTTTTTATTCAAATCTCTTCTATTAACTCTATTTCTCTTTGGCCTATTCAGAGAAGATTGCAAGAAGTTCACAATAGCCACTATAATAATTATTATAATTAATTTCATAAAATCACATCCTCAGAAGATGTATATCTATTCTTCGTCTTTGCTTATAGAAGAAATAGATTTTCTCATTTCAGTATCCGCCATTACATTTTTCATATTGTAATAATCCATAACTCCCATTTTCCCTTCTTTCAAAGCATATGCCATAGCCTTTGGTACCTCAGCTTCTGCTTCCACAACCTTAGCTCTCATCTCTTGTACCCTAGCTACCATTTCCTGTTCATTGGCCACGGCCATGGCACGTCGTTCTTCCGCCTTAGCCTGTGCAATTCTCTTATCTGCTTCAGCTTGATCCGTTTGAAGTTGAGCACCTATATTTCTACCTACATCAATATCTGCTATGTCTATGGATAATATTTCAAAGGCTGATCCTGCATCTAGACCTTTCGCCAATACGGTTTGTGATATACTATCTGGATTTTCAAGTACTGCTTTGTGAGACGAAGAGCTACCTACAGTAGTTACAATCCCTTCTCCAACCCTAGCTATGATAGTTTCTTCTCCAGCTCCACCAACTAATCTTTCTATGTTGGCTCTTACTGTTACCCTAGCCTTTACCATAACTTCAATACCATCCTTAGCTACAGCTGCTACTTTAGGAGTTTCAATTACCTTTGGATTTACACTTACTTGAACGGCACTAAGAACTTCTCTACCTGCAAGATCAATAGCCGCTGCATCGTCAAAGCTAAGCTTTATATCAGCTCTGTTAGCTGCAATAAGTGCATCTACTACACTATTTACATTTCCACCTGCTAAGTAATGAGCTTCTAAACTATCAATACTTAAATTGATCCCAGCTTTAGTAGCTTTAATAAGGGGATTTACGATTCTTGATGGTGCTACCCTTCTAAATCTCATACCTATTAAAGTAAACAATCCTATTCTAACACCTGAGAAAAAGGCTGTTATCCAAAGCCCTACTGGAATAAAGCTAAATAAAAATGTCAATAATAAAAATCCTACAATAGCTATAATCCCAAATGATATTAATGGTCCTGTCATACTAATCCTCCACCTTTTTAACTATTATTTTTTTGCCAATTACTTTTATTACTTTAATTTGTTCACCAGCTTTAATAAAATTGCCCTCTGTTATTACATCATGTCTATTTCCCTTGATGTTGGCAGTCCCTGCTGGTCTTAAAGTAGTAATAGCTATTCCTACTTCATTAATAAGTAGTTCATGTTCCAAATACTCTTCTTGATTTTTTATACTTAATTTTTCATCTAATATTATATGGTTTAAGTATTTACTTTTAGGCCCATATTTAAACAAAAATATACCTACTACTATGCATAGTATTAAAGATACTAAAAGAGCATATACACCTACTACTATGGAGTTGAAAGACAATATTATACTAGTTATTATAAGTATAATACCGCTTATGCCAAAGATTCCAAATCCAGGTATTCCCACCTCAATTGCGAACAGTATAATTCCCAACACAAACACACCAATAATTATCATACTAGAGTCACCGGAAAGATTTTTCCCAAAGAAGAAAGTGAAAAATCCTATAATACCTACAAGACCACCAATTCCAAAACCTGGAGTCATAATCTCTATTATTATACCTAAAAACCCAATTACTATAAGAAATGTAGCCACATAGGGATTACTTACTATTTGGGCAATTTTCAAACTCAAATTTTCACCTATTACTTCCACGTGATTGTAGTTTATGTTAGCTATATTTAAAGCTTCTTTATAAGTAGAACCTATTCCATCTATTAATTTTACATCTTGTGCTTCCTGACTAGTTAAGTTTAACAATTCTCCCTTTTTTACTATATATTCTCCTGAACTTTCATCTATAATCTCATTTCGCTTATCAGCCATTGCTTCTATTAATTTGGGGTCTCTCTTTTTCATTTCAGCTACGGCTCTTAGTTCACCCTTCCAATAACTTAAATTTTTCTCAGTATGTGGAATGGTCTCTGCAGACCCTATTGTGGCACCCTTTGCCATAACTATCTTGTCACAAGATATGGTAAGAAGTACACCTGCTGACTCGGCCTTTTTATTCACAAAGGCTATAGTTTGTAAATTAGATTCCAATATATAGTCTTTAATTTTAACAGCTTCTTGTATAAACCCTCCTAGTGTATCAATTTCAAATATTATGGCAATTGCATCTTCATCCTTCTCAGCTCTTTCAATATTAGCTTTTATGTAAGTAGTTACTGCTTTATTTATTTCTCCTTTTATGGGTATCACATAAACCGTTCCAGCCTCATTCCCATAAGACATACTTGTTAACAAGCTAAATACTAATAGAACTATTAGTAACTTTACAATACGCTTCATAGTATCCCTCACTTTTCCTATTTTTTGGAAGGAAAATAGAACAAAAAAATGACCTAATAATTAGGCCATTTCTTACTATTGTGAAAAGTCTTTTCGTAAAAGATTTATATGAACTCTCTAACGATCTTATTTACCACTTTTCCATCAGCTTTGCCCTTAACCTTTGGCATTAATGCCCCCATTAATTTTCCCATGTCCTTAGGACTAGTAGCACCAACAGCTTCTACAGCTTCCTTTACTAATACCCTAATTTCATCTTCAGTTAATTGCTTTGGTAAGTAGTTCATTATGACTTCTATTTCTGCTTTTGCTTCTTCTACTAAATCTTCTCTATTGCCTTTAGTAAATTCCACAATTGCATCTCTTTTCTGCTTAACTTGCTTAAACATTATCTCTAAAATTTGCTGGTCAGTCATTTCAGCTCTATTATCAACTTCAAATTGTTTTATTGAAGCTCTAATCATAGTAATTACAGATTTTTTTACCTTGTCCTTACTTTTCATAGCATCTTTTAGATCTGCCATTAACTTTTCTTGTAGGGTCACTTTATTCACCCCTTTTTAATTAAAATTTCTTTTTCTTTCTTCTTGCTGCCTCTGCTTTCTTTTTACGCTTTACACTTGGCTTTTCATAATGTTCTCTCTTTCTTACTTCAGAAAGAACTCCAGATTTAGCACATGAACGCTTGAATCTACGAAGAGCATTCTCAAGAGTTTCGTTTTCTCCTATTTTGATTTCTGATGCCATCTACTTCTCCCTCCCTCCGATAGATACTTGTGCTGACTAATCAAAGCTTTTAAACTACTATTACACAACACTATGCTATTATACATTATAATTATAATTTATGCAACAGTTTTTAACTATTTTAACCAGCTGGCCATTCTAATTGTCTTCCTCCCAATAAATGGAAGTGAATATGACCTACTGTTTGGCCACCTTGTTTACCACAATTATTAACAACTCTATATCCACTTTCACTTATGTCTAGCTTTTCTGCGATTTCCTTTATGCAAAGGTGAATATGTCCTAAAAGTTCCTTCTTCTCATGAGTAATATGATTTAAGGACTCTATATGCTCTTTAGGTACTACTAACACATGAACAGGTGCAGTAGGAGAAATATCATGAAAAGCTATTACATGATCATCTTCATATACTAAATTAGCAGGAATCTCCTTAGAAACTATTTTACAAAAAATACAATCAGACATGAGCTTCACCTCCTTTTCTATAATAAAATGAAACCTTAGATAAAGTATTCCACATATAATTAGGATTTCCTTCTATTTATCCAAAATACTTCCAAATACCATTTCATCATATATTTTTTCTAGTTTTGCATTTAAGATTTTACCAGAAATATCTTTATCAGACTTTCCTAATACTTTTATGTAATTTTCTGTTAAACCTTCATAGTAACCTTCCTGTTCAGCAGATTTAGTTTCAAATAATACTCTTTTATTTTGCCCTATAAACTTCTTATTATATTCTTTAGCAAATTTTTCTGCCACAGAAATTAACTCTTCACTTCTCTTATTCTTAACAATTCCATCTACTTGATTTTCAAACTCAGCAGCTGGAGTTCCTTTTCTTGGAGAATATTTAAAAACATGAATTTGACTAAACTTTATGTCTTTTACAAATTCCATAGTTTTTTCAAATTCTTCATCTGTCTCCCCCGGAAATCCTACTATTATATCTGTAGTTATGGATCCTTCAGGCATATAATGCTTTATTCTACCCACTACTTCCATATATTCCTTAGTTGTGTATTTTCTATTCATTCTCTTTAAAGTTTCATCACAACCACTTTGTAAAGATAAATGAAAGTGATCACAAACCTTATCTAGTTCTGATAGGGTCTTTACAAATTTTTCAGTCATTATAGTAGGTTCTATGGAACTTAATCTAATTCTCTTTAATCCTTCAATTTTGTTTACTTCCTTAATTACATCTAATAAAGTTCCCTTATCTAAATCTTTTCCATAAGAGGCCACATGAATACCTGTAAGTACCACTTCTTTAAATCCATTTTCCACAAGTCTTTTTACTTCTTTAATAATATCATCAAGTTTTCTACTTCTTATAGGACCCCTTGCATAGGGAATTATACAATAAGAACAATATTGGTTACAGCCTTCTTGAATTTTTAAAAAGGCTCTAGTTTTTCCCTTTATATTATCAATTGTCATTTCTTCAAAATCTCTAACCTGCATAATATCTGTCACTACATTTATTTTTTCCTTTTGTTTCTTTTTCTTTTTAACATAATCTACGATTTTATTTCTGTCATTAGTCCCTAAAATTACGTCTACTTCTTCTATCTTAGATACTTCATCTGGTGCAGTTTGAGAGTAGCACCCTACCACGGCTACTATGGAATCAGGATTTTTTCTCTTGCATCTTCTTATAAACTGTCTTGATTTCCTGTCTCCTAAATTGGTTACAGTACACGTATTTATTACATAAACATCTGCTACTTCTTCGCTTTCCACCACATTATATCCATTTTTTTCAAACAACTCTGTCATGGCTTCCGTCTCATATTGATTAACTTTGCACCCTAGAGTATAAAAGGCTACTTTTCCCATTTATCTGCCTCCTAAATCACCTATTTCATACATTATTATACTTAAAGCCGTAAAACCAGCCGTTTCAGTCCTTAAAATTCGAGGTCCTAAGGTAATAGATTTTCCATAGTTGTTTTTTATTAATTCTATTTCCTCTTTTTCAAACCCACCTTCAGGTCCTATAATTATAGCAATTTTTTCATAATTAGAGTTTTTTAGTAAATTCTTAAGACCATTAGTTTCTTCATCTTCATAAGCAACTACTGCAAGATCATATTCCTTTAATTTATCTATTACCTCATTAAATCTATGTAATCCAGCTATTGTAGGTATTTTACCTCTTTTACATTGTTTAGCTGCAGATAAGGCTATTTTTTCCCATCTTTCTAATTTTTTTTCTTCTGACTTCTTATCCTTTATTTGGGCTACACATCTTTTAGTCATAATGGGAACTATTTTGTTTATTCCTAATTCTGTACATTTTTGAATTATAGTATCCATCTTAGCTGCTTTAGGAAGGCCTTGATATAGATCTATTACCACATTAGCTTCTCTATTTGATTCCTTTTCCTCAATTATAGATACTCTTATATCCTTTTTAGACATGTGTTCTATTTCACATATGTATTCTTTATTATGACCGTCGCATATTTCTATTTTTTCGCCTGCCTCTAGCCTAAGAACTTTAGAAATATGTTTCACATCTTCCGATTCATTTATAATAACATTTTTATTTTCCCTATCTATATTATGTTTTTCCACAAAGAACCTATGCATTTTATTTCTCTCCAAACTTTTTTGATACTATTGCAGCCCATTCACCTTGTTTATCCACACTGATAATTTCCAAGTTATTTTTACTTAAAGCTTCTTTTACTGCTTCGACTTTATCTAGTATTATTCCAGATGCAATGAATACGCCATCATCCTTAATAAATTTTCCTATATAATCTGAAAGTCCGATTATTATATCTGCAATAATATTAGCCACAACCACGTCTGCTTCTCCGTCTATAAGCTCCATCAAATTTCCTTCTAGGACGTTTACTTTATCCTCCACATTATTAAGTGCCACATTTCTTCTAGATGACTCAACCGCCACCGGATCTAAATCTACAGCAATAACTTCCTTAGCTCCTAATTTAGCTGCTCCTATAGACAAAATACCACTACCACAACCAATATCATATACTAATGAATTCCCATCCACGTATCTTTCCAAATTTTGTATACACATCATTGTAGTTTCATGGGTTCCTGTTCCAAATGCCATTCCAGGATCCAATTCTATAATAACTTCTTCATCCTTCGGTTCGTATTCTTCCCAAGTAGGTTTTACAACTACCTTTTCTCCAATTTTTTTAGGTTTATAATATTTTTTCCATCCATTAGCCCAATCTTCCTCATATATTTCACTTGTAGTTACTTCTCCTAATCCCTTATCTAAATTGTATGTAGGAATCTTTTCAACATTTTGCTTTATGAGTTCGATAATGTCTATTAAGTCTTCTCCCTCTGGTAAATATCCTTTTACTATGGCTCCTTCATAATCTGTAATTAATATGGACTCATCAAAATAATCCCATTCATTTTCACACTTGGATTTTAAATAAGCATCATTAGGGTCTTCTATTACAACTCCAGTAACACCCGCTTCATATAATATGTTTGATACTGCCTCAACTGCCTCAGTAGTAGTTTTTATTTTTACTTCGATCCATTTCATCTATTAAACCTCCGTACCTTTTACTTCACCTGTTATTATACCCTATATAGGGTTATTTACAACATTAAAAGATTATATAGATTAAAAAAGGAGGAAGATAATAGGTTTTAAACCTTAACTGCCTCCTTTTAAAATCACAATTATTCATTTTTATAATTATTTAAATATTTCTTTTACCTTATCAAAAAAAGTCTTTCTTTGTTCGTGAATATCTTCATCCATTACTTCTGAAAACTTCACTAATATTTCCTTTTGTTTAGAGTTAAGTTTCTTAGGAACTTCAACTATGATCTTAACATAGTGATCTCCTCTACCATAACCTCTCATGTTAGGAATTCCCTTGCCTCTTAACCTAAATACAGTTCCACTCTGAGTTCCTTCAGGAATTTTGTACTTAACCTTTCCATCTAAAGTTGGAATAATCAATTCATCGCCTAAAGCTGCTTGAGTAAAAGTAATAGGTACTTCACAAATTATATCATTACCTTCTCTTTTGAACAGTTCATGGGGTTTAACCCTAAGTATAATATATAAATCTCCAGATGGTCCTCCCTTTTCGCCAGGTTCACCTTCTCCTCTAAGAGATATTACAGAACCATTATCTACACCTTCTGGTATCTTTATTTGTATAGTTTTGTTCTTAAGCTCTTTTCCAGTTCCATTACAGCTTTCACAAGGAGATTCTATTATATGGCCTTCTCCACCACATGCATCACATGGTTTTACATTTACAAATTGTCCAAGAGGTGTTCTTTGAGCATATCTAACTTCTCCAGTTCCATTACAATTAGAACATGTCTTTTTTGATGTTCCTTCTTTTGCTCCTGTCCCACCACATTTTTTACAATTTTCGTGTCGCTTTATATTTACTTCTTTTTTAGCTCCAAAGGCTGCTTCTTCAAAAGTAATATTAAGCTCATATCTTAAGTCAGCGCCCTTCTTAGGTCCATTTCTTCTTCTAGATGAAGAAAATCCGCCTCCAAACATGTCAAAAATGTCACTAAATATATCATCAAATCCACCAAATCCACCTGCTCCAAATCCAGCTTGACCATCAACACCAGCATGACCAAATTGATCGTATCTAGCCTTTTTTTCACTATCACTAAGGACTTCATAAGCTTCATTGATTTCTTTAAATTTTTCTTCTGCTTCCTTATCCCCTGGGTTCTTATCCGGGTGATATTTCATAGCAAGTTTTCTGTATGCTCTTTTTAATTCTTTTTCATCTACATTTCTATCTATTCCTAAAACTTCATAATAGTCTCTTTTTGCCACTAATTCTCACCGCCTTTCCAATTAGCACTTGCGAGAAACCACAAGCTATATCAATTATATGCAAAATACATTATCATTGCAACCTATTTTATATATCTATACAGTCTATCATCTTGTAAACTTTATCTACAATCTTAAGGCACCCATATAAGGGTGCCTTAGGTTTAATAATCTAAATTACTTATCTTCATCTACTACTTCATAGTCTGCATCTACCACATTATCATCTTCTGGCTTAGCTCCTGGTTGGCCTTCTGCTCCACCTTGGGCTTGAGCTGCCTGCTCATACATTTTTTGTGATAAAGCATGGAATTGGCTAGTTAATTCCTCAGTAGCTTTATTAATAGCCTCTATGTCATCTCCCTCTAAAGATTTCTTTAGAGTTTCTAGAGCTGCTTCTACCTTAGCTTTTTCATCAGCACTAATCTTATCTCCAACTTCTTTTAATGTCTTTTCAGTTTCATATACTAATGAGTCCGCCTTATTTCTTGACTCTATAGCTTCTTTAATTTTCTTGTCTTCCTCTGCAAACTTCTCTGCATCTCTTACCTTTTGTTCTATTTCTTCATCACTTAAGTTAGTTGATGCTGAAATAGTGATTTTTTGCTCTTTTCCAGTTCCCTTATCCTTTGCACTAACATTAACTATACCATTAGCATCAATATCAAATGTTACTTCAATTTGAGGAATTCCCCTTTGTGCTGGCATAATTCCGCCTAATTGGAATCTTCCTAATGTAGAGTTATCTCCTGCCATTTGTCTTTCACCTTGTAATACGTGAATGTCAACAGATGTTTGATTATCTGCTGCTGTTGAGAATACTTGGCTCTTCTTTGTAGGAATAGTAGTATTTCTTTCAATAAGCTTAGTAAATACTCCACCTAAAGTCTCAATACCTAAAGATAAAGGGGTTACGTCTAATAGTAATACATCCTTAACTTCACCTGTTAATACTCCTGCTTGAATAGCTGCTCCTAATGCAACACACTCGTCTGGATTAACTCCCTTGTGTGGATCCTTTCCAGTAAGCTTTTTAACTTCATCTTGAACTGCTGGTATTCTAGTAGAACCTCCCACTAAAATTACCTTTTCAATATCTGAAGAGCTTAAGCTTCCATCAGCTAAAGCTTTCTTAGTAGGAGCCATAGTATTTTCTACTAATCCAGATGTTAATTGGTTGAATTTAGCTCTAGTTAAATCTATATTTAAGTGAAGTGGACCTTCTGCCGTTGCAGTAATAAAAGGTAAATTAATGTTTGTGCTTTGAGCACTAGATAATTCCTTTTTAGCTTTCTCTGCAGATTCTTTTAATCTTTGTAAAGACATTTTATCTTTTCTTAAGTCTACTCCATGCTCTTTCATAAATGACTCTGCCAAGAAGTTCATTACAGCTTCATCAAAGTCATCTCCACCTAAGTGGTTATTTCCATTAGTAGCAAGTACTTCAAATACTCCATCGCCAAGTTCTAATGCAGATACGTCAAATGTTCCTCCACCTAAGTCAAATACCATAATCTTATGATGATCCGTTTCTTTGTCTAATCCATAAGCTAGAGATGCTGCTGTTGGCTCATTTATAATTCTTTTTACTTCAAGGCCTGCTATTTTACCAGCATCCTTAGTTGCCTGTCTTTGACTATCTGTAAAGTAAGCTGGAACTGTGATAACAGCTTCAGTTACCTTTTCACCTAAGTAACTTTCTGCATCAGCTTTTAATTTCGAAAGAATCATAGCTGATATTTCTTGAGGACTATATTCTTTTCCATCTATCTCAACTTTATAATCTGTTCCCATATGTCTTTTTATTGACATTATTGTTCTTTCTGGATTTGTTATTGCTTGTCTTTTTGCAGTTTCTCCTACTAATCTTTCTCCATTCTTTGAGAATGCTACTATAGAAGGAGTAGTTCTATTTCCTTCTGCATTAGGAATAACTACTGGTTCTCCACCTTCTAAAACTGCTACACATGAGTTAGTTGTACCTAAATCGATACCGATTACTTTACCCATTTTAAATCTCCTCCTTGAATATATATAAAAATTTTAAATTTTATTTAATAACTTTAACCATGCTAGGACGTATTACTTTATCATTTAACACGTATCCCTTTTGAAATTCTTCCATGATAGTATCAGGCTCCACATCATCTGAACTATCTTGCATAACTGCGTGGTGATAATTTGGATCAAACTCTTTGCCTATTGCCTCTATTGCTTCTAGTCCATTTTTGCCAAGAACATCAACAAATTGTTTTAAAATCATATCAACTCCATTGAAGAATGACTCGTCTTTTATATCACTTTTATGAGAGTTAATGGCCCTTTCTAAATTATCTAAGATGGGTAATAAGTCCACAATTAACTTTTCATTGGCTAACTTATATATGTCTCCCTTTTCCTTTTCAACCCTTCTCTTAAAGTTTTGAAAATCAGCTGTCATTCTTAAGTATTTGCCATTTAACTCTTCATTTTCTTGTTGAATCTTTTCTAATCCATCATTAATATTTTTTGCTTCCTCTATGTCTTCTTCTATAGAATCTTTTTCAGATTCTTCAATTATTTGTTCTACTTCTTCTTGTTCTTGAACATTTTTATTCTCCATGCCATTCACCTACCTGGTTTCTTAATTTAATAAAAACTTTTATCTATATTAAAATTTATTATGAACAACACTCAATCCTCATATTAGACTAAGCTTAGTTCATTTTTAATCTTAAATAATATTAATACCTATTTATTATTATCTTTTAATATTTTACTTAAACTATTAGTTATACAAGATACTACTGAAGTTATATGATTATAGTCCATTCTAGTTGGCCCTATAACCCCAATTTTTCCTATTATCAACCCCTTATACTTGTAAGTGGCTGTAATTAAACTACACTCTTTCATTTCTTCAAACTCATTTTCTTTACCTATTTTTATATTTAGAGCATCCTGTGAATTTAGAAGCAAGCTTATTAAATTATCTTTTCTTCCTAATAATTTCATGAATTTTTTTGCCTTTTCTATGTCATGATACTCTGGCAAATCCAATATATTGGCAATACCTTCTAAATATAATTCCACATTAATCATATCTTCAATAGTACTTATTAAAGCTGGAAATATGGATTCTACAATCCTAGTGTATCTAAGAGCTTCTTCATACACTACTTTGATCAACTCAGGACTTATCTCCCCTATTCTTAAATTCTTTAGCTTTGATTCTAAAATATTAGATAATAATTCTAACTCCCCTATATTATAAGGTTTTATACTCCTTATAATAGTATTTTTTACTTCTCCTGTCTCAGATACTATGATCAATAGTATACTTTTAGGATCAATAGGTACTAATTTTACACCCTTTAGTATACCTTCTCTTAATTGAGGAGATAAAGCTACAGAAGTCAGTTTAGTAGTTTTAGAAATAAACTTAGCCGTTTGGCTAATTGCCTGTTCTATTTCACTTATACTGTTTATGTACTTCTTCTCTAATTCTTTATTAAGCTTCTTATCCACTTTTAAATCTTTAATAATATTATCTACATACAACCTATAAGCCTTATCTGATGGAACCCTTCCAGCAGATGTATAGGGTTGACTTAAGTATCCTAAATCTTCTAAATCAGACATTTCATTTCTTATAGTAGCAGAACTCACTCCTAGGTTATACTTTTTAGCTAGTGTGCGTGAGCCTACAGGCTCTGCCGTTTCTATGAAATCTCTTATTATGGCCTGTAGAATTTTTAGTTTTCTTTCTTCCAGTTCCATAATATCACTCCTAATTGTTAGCACTCTCTTTAATTGAGTGCTAAACTATTATGTTTTAAAATTATCATTAATGAAATAATTTGTCAATATATTTTTTAACTTTATATGAAATTATAATTTTTCAAAACTATAGATAAGTAAAAAAATGAAGTGGGTGTAGGGGAATATCCCCTGCCTCTTTAAAGGAGGATGCTCAGATTACGCTAGTAATCGTCGAAAGGAACCACAGGTTTCATTATTCTCCCATAGGTCGTATGCCTTTTTTACTCTATTAAAAATCCCATAAATACTTGATTGGATAAATCTATTCCCTTTGGCGTTAAAAACAAATATTGCCCTTCTTGTTTCATCAAGCCTTCATCTATAAATTTTTTAATTTGTTTTTCATATATTTGTTCAATATTCACCTTGTATGTTTCATTTAATTCATAAATATTTATACCCTTTATTAACCTTAATCCTAAAAACATACATTCACTTATATGGTCCTTTATATGATTTTCTTCTTCTACTATTTCTATCCTATTTCCCATTTTTAAATTTTTAATATATTCATTCACATCTATAAGATTTGAAGTTCTAGTTTTATTTATGTATGAATGGGCACCTAAACCCACACCAATATATTCTTCATTTTTCCAATAAATTACATTATGTACGCTTTCATATCCTTTTTTGCAAAAATTGGATATTTCATAATGGATATAGTTATTTTTAGTCAATATGTCTTTAGCTAAATAATACATCTTTCTATCTTCTTCTTCCGATGGCAACTTTAATAGACCCTCATCATATTTCCTCGCAAATATGGTGTTATCCTCTATCTTTAAACTATAAGATGATATATGCTCCGGATTTAACTTAACTATATTTTCTAATGTTTCTCTCCACTCTTCTATAGTCTGATTTGGAAGGCCAAACATTAAGTCCACGTTTATATTTTCAAATCCCACTTCTCTAGCCAACTTAAAATTTTGTATAAACTCATCCTTCGTATGTATTCTTCCAATTTCTTTTAGCATATAATCTTGCCAGGCCTGAAATCCCATGCTAATTCTATTTATTCCACTTCTTAGATAAAGTTCTAGTTTTTCCCTATCTAAAGTTCCTGGATTTGATTCAATTGTAAATTCTAAATTTTTTTTCAGTTTCAAATTATCATTTATATAATCTAATATTTTCTTCATTTCGTCTATCGGGAGTAAGGATGGAGTTCCTCCTCCTATGAAAATAGATTTTATTATATATTTAGATAACAACTCTTTTTTTATCTCAAATTCCTTAAGTAGTCCTTCCACATAAGGGTTAAATTTATCTTTCATGTTTGAATAAGAATTAAAGTCACAATAAAAACATTTACTATGGCAAAAGGGGATATGTATATACAATCCTATTTCTTTCATAAAAAACACCTTTCTTAAGCTTTTTTTAATAAAAATAGCCACCTAAAGGTGACTATTTTGATTCATCATATTTTAATACGGCCATGAATGCATCTTGAGGAACTTCAACATTTCCTAATTGACGCATCCTCTTCTTACCTTCTTTTTGCTTTTCAAGTAACTTTTTCTTTCTACTTATATCTCCACCATAACATTTTGCTAATACGTCTTTTCTCATGGCTTTAATAGTCTCCCTAGCTATTACCTTATTTCCTATTGAAGCTTGAACAGGTATAGCAAACATATGCCTAGGAATTACATCCTTTAATCTTTCACATACGATTCTTCCTCTAGCAGCAGCCTTAGATTCATGAACAATCATAGAGAAAGCATCTACTACTTCTTTGTTAAGTAATATATCCATCTTAACTAACTTAGATCTTTCATATCCTCTTAATTCATAGTCAAGGGAACCATATCCCCTAGTCTTAGATTTTAATGCATCAAAGAAATCATATATTACTTCATTTAAAGGTAGTTCATAGTTAAGAGCTACTCTTCTTTCATCTATATATTCCATATTTTTCATGTTTCCACGTCTATCTTGGCAAAGTTCCATTACATTACCCACATAATCATTAGGAATCATAATTTTTGCATCCACTATAGGTTCTTCCATAAAAGCTATTTCTTCCGTTGGAGGTAGATTTGTAGGATTTTGTATCATTAACACTTCTCCATCAGTCTTTGTAACTCTGTATATAACACTTGGAGATGTGGTTATTAATCCTAAATTAAATTCTCTTTCCAATCTCTCTTGAATTATTTCCATGTGAAGTAATCCTAAGAATCCACATCTAAATCCAAATCCTAATGCATTTGAAGTTTCTGCTTCAAACTCTAAAGATGCATCATTAACTTGAAGTTTTTCAAGGGCATCACGGACATTTTCATACTTTTCACCTTCTGCTGGATAAATACCACAATAAACCATCGGAACTACCTTCTTATAGCCTGGTAGTGGTTCATCAGTAGGATTATCAGCACTAGTTATAGTATCTCCAACTTCCACCTCGCCTACATTTTTAACACTAGCAGTTATGTATCCTACATCTCCTGCTTTTAATTCATCTGTAGCCATGGCACTTGGTGTAAATACTCCAACTTCTGTTACTTCAAACTTTTTACCTGTAGCCATCATTAGAATTTTATCTCCACGTTTTACACTACCTTCTCTTACTCTTGTATAGGCTACTACACCCTTATAACTGTCATAGTAAGAGTCAAATACTAAAGCCTTAAGAGGTGCATCTTCATCTCCAGTTGGACTTGGTACATACTTAACTACTGCTTCTAATACATCTTCTATGTTTAAGCCTTCCTTTGCGGAAATAAGTGGTGCATAACTTGCATCTATACCTATAATATCTTCTACTTCTTCTTTTATTTCATCTGGCCTTGCACTTGGTAAATCTATTTTATTTATAACAGGAACTATTTCTAGATCTTGTTCTAATGCCAAATAAACATTAGCTAAAGTTTGTGCCTCCACACCTTGTGCTGCGTCTACTACTAATATGGCTCCCTCACAAGCTGCTAAACTTCGTGAAACTTCATATGTAAAATCCACATGACCTGGTGTATCTATTAAATTTAATATATATTCTTCACCATCTTTGGCTTTGTAAACCAATCTAGTACTTTGTAACTTTATAGTAATCCCACGTTCTCTCTCTAGTTCCATACTGTCAAGTATTTGATCTTTCATTTCTCTTTGCGTTAAAAGACCTGTCTTTTCTATTAATCTATCTGCCAAAGTAGATTTCCCGTGGTCAATATGCGCTATAATACTAAAATTTCGTATCTGCTTTTGGCGGTTGCTACCCATTAATAGTCCTCCTCTTATTCTTTATCCTCTTATTCTTTAAAATCTGTATCATTATACCATAATTTATTGAAATGGTGTAGTTTTACTGATTATTTTAGGATTTATTTTTATACTTCCCTAATATTTTATAATATAATAGATTATTAAATAATTAAACTTACATTCTAAAAGAGGACTTTTTTACTAAAAGAAGACGTTTTTTTATAGTTTCAGTGCGATTTAAATATGAAATTAAATAAAAATGAATTTATGAAAATTCATTTTTATTTATCAAAGAATTCATTTTTATTTTGTACATCCTTTATAAAAATATCAATATTATTTTTTATAGACATGTACTTATCTTTCACCTTTTCTTTATCTACATATAATTTTTCACCACATATGTATACTTCATAAAGGGATTTGGTTATTTTATAATATCCTAATGCCATCTTATCTTCTATCTTATTTAATTGACGAAATGAATTATCTACAGAAACTATACCACCAATCATTATTATCATAAGTAACACTATACTCATACTTTTGAAAAAGTAATAGTTTTTTTTATTTTTTTCTTCTTTTCTGCCCATTATTATCACCACTAGTATTATAGACCTTAATTTTAAGTTCTATTCTTTTATATCCTTTATGACTTCATCTAGTATTTTTCCAACATATTTTGCTGCTTCAGTAGCCTCTTCTATATTATTTTGTGTATTACCTATTTCTATTAAAATATAATGGTCTGAATTATATTCATTAAACTTATAAGGCTTTTTAATAGTCTTTTTACAAAGTCCTGGATAAAGTTCATCACTCTTTCCCTTAATGTAATTTGCAAAGGCTATTAAATCTTCATAATTTTCATTCTTAGTTCCAACTACCATACTAAATTTTGCTACCTTTTTTCCCTTTATAGTTACATAGCTATTTCTCCTACTTTCTTCTGTACTTCCTCCTGCATCCCTATGTATATCAATTATAAAGTTAGCTGTAGGATATTTTTTCATGTTAATTTTAAGGGTTGATAATGCCCTTGTATAAGATTCCCTATATGATGGATAATCATGGAGTGTTTCATCATGAACCACATTATATCCCTTGTCCTCCAAAGAGTCCGTAAGAACGTCTCCAACTTTTCTAACGGTATAATCCCTTTTAAGAGAATGAAAGTTTCCTTCATCCATAGGAAGATATGATTCAGTAGCATGGGTATGATAGATAAATATATTTGGTTTTCCACTTACAATTTTCAATTTCTTACTTGGTTTTTTTGCTGGTGAAGTTACTATCTTTACTTCCTCTTTTTTGTCTGGTTCTTTTACTTCTTGGGCTTCTTCCTTAATATCAGTTTCCTCTTCTGATAAATTTTCATCCTCATTTTTCTTAGTAGACACCGGTTCTATTTCAGGTTCTACTACTTTTTCATTATGATCATTATAATTTACTATATCCTCATCCATATTTTCTAAAATGGCCATTTCATTCTTTAAGAATGTTTTAGGATCCTTATAGTTCATATCTACCAGCTTATAAAAAACTGATTTAAAAGAATAGTTATTTTCTACGTTTTCCTCTTTATAAGTTATCTCCATAGCAGGTATTCCTTTTAGAAATATGGCCCTTAATATGTCCTTTTTAACATTTTCATCTTCAACTTGTACTTCATAGTTTTTATCCATGCTCAATGCTTCCACAGTTATATCATATATATAGAATTTTATAGATACTACAAACAAGGTTATAGTCAAAATCATTCCTAACCACTTATATATTTTTTTAAGTTCTATAATTTTTATCAATAGCTTCCCCCCTTGCTTGTCTTATGTTTACAAAGAATTATATGATTCAAAACCGCAAAATATTCCTTAAGTTAATGTAAATATCTATTTACATCTTTAATTTCAATTCCAGGATGTAGGCAAATATTCAATGCATTAGCTATTACTTGAGAAATATTAGTGATTATCATATCTATATCCTTAGTAGTTACTATTACATTAGCATTAAATGGTTCCATAACTTCCCTTATTAATTGATATTTATCCTCATCTTTCATTCCCTTTAACAAATTATAAAAGGATGAACCCTTTTCTGTTTGACTAGCAAGATGGTTCACTACTAAGCTTATGGTATCATTGGCTAATGTGGCTGCATCTACCACAGTAGGTACTCCTATTGCCAAAACAGGAACTCCTAGGGTAGCCTTGCTAAATTCTTTTCTTTTATTTCCTACACCACCACCAGGACTTATGCCTGTATCTGTTATTTGTATAGTTGTATTAACTCTTTCCATTTTTCTAGATGCTAATGCATCTATGGCCACTACGAAATCCGGTTTAGTTTTTTCTACTATACCCTTTATAATTTCCACCGTTTCAATTCCAGTTGTCCCCATAACTCCAGGAGATATGGCACTTACAGCTCTCATAGTCTCGTCTTCTTCTTTTTTATACGCTTCAAAAAAATGTCTAGTTACATATATTTTAGATACTACTTGTGGTCCCAATGCATCTGGAGTTATGTCCCAATTACCTAATCCCACAATTAAGGTTTTAAAATGTTCCTTTTTAGGGACAAAAGCCTTTAACTCTTCTGCTAAAAGTTTACTCATACTATCTTTTAAGTCCGCATCTGCCACTTTTAACTGGGGGGCTTCTATGGTAATATACATGCCCTTTGGCTTCCCCATTATTTTACTACCTTCCTCATTTAAAACTTCCACATAGGTAGTTGTAGCTACATCCGCTTTACGTTGCTCTACAGACACTCCTGGAATTTCCCCACGATTCTCCTCTTGACACATTTCTTGTGCTTCTAAAGCTAAATCTGTTCTTATCATCTACACATACCTCCTATCTTTATATAGTTTTCACCTTTTTATGAAATTTATGTAATTAAAATAGGTAAATATAAATGTGTATAAATTTTTTGTATATTGGAAATAAAATAAATAATAGTTTTACCTTGCAATTTCAAAACAATCATGATAAAATAACTTTTGTTGAACTGAATGATACAAGGGGGTGAACCGGTTGGCAAACATAAAATCAGCAAAGAAAAGAATTAAAGTTATCGAAGTTAAGACAGCTAGAAACAGAATGGCTAAATCTGCTGTTAAAACTGCTATAAGAAGATTTAATGAAGCTTTAACTGCTGGAAACATGGAAGAAGCTAAAGCAAAGTTCTCTTTTGCAGAAAAGAAGATCATGCAAGCAGCTTCTAAGGGAATATTCCACAAGAATATGGCTTCAAGAAAAGTTGCTCAATTAGCTAAGCAGTTAAACGCAGCTAAGTAATTTATGCATTATCGTTTCAACCCGTCATAAATTCCCCATGAAAAACAAGCGTACTATGTACGCTTTTTTACTTTGTACATAAAAAAACACAGGATCTCATATCCTGTGTTTTTTATGTTTAAAACATCCATTCTTTTTTTAATTTCATTTATGATTTACTACCCACTATAAAAATTTCTACAGCCAGCTTAGGTTCCATTTTCCCACTCTTTATATCTTTATCTGTATTAGCCAGTTCTTCTAAAATCTCTTTTAATCTTTCTAAAGTAAATTCTTTTGATTGCTTAACATACTTGCTTACTACAAACTGTTGTATTCCAAGCTTAGGTCCTATACCCATATTAGTATATCCCTTAGCTAACATTAGTTTAACTTGATATATATATCTAAATTGTCTAATTATCATATGAGTTATTCGTACTATAGGCTCTCCTTGCAGTACCATATCATTTAATATACTCAAGGCTTCTTTGATTTTGCCAGAACCTAAACATTCTACCAATATAAATATATTATTCTCCAAAGTCTTTGGAGATAAAGCTTCTATGTCCTCTTTTTTAACAACTTCATTTTCACCTACATAACCCACAATTTTACTAATTTCATTTTCTAGATCCATTAAAGTCTTAGGAGAGTTTTTTTCCTCATATCCAACTCCATCTAAAAGCATACGAATATTTTTCAATTCTATTCTCTTTCCCTTTTCTTTAAAACGTTTTTCTACCCATTTATAAAGATCTGATCCTATTAACTTATTAAATTCACCTATGTCACCATATTTTTTTATTTCTTTAAATACTTTTTTTCTTTTGTCTACCGCTTCCATTGAAGTAAATATTAGATATGTAGTATTTGGAATATTACTAAAATATTTTATAATTCTTTTTTCTTCCTCTTCACTAATATTTTTTCTTTTTCCAGAAAAGGATTCTAAATTTTTCACTATTACAAGTCTACATTCTCCCATAAATGGTAAAGTCTCACATGCATTAATAATATTATCTACACTAGCTTGTTCTCCTTCTAAAGATTGATAATTTAATGCCTCAAAATCTACAGATATAAGGTCCTTTTTTATTCTCTTCATAATGCTATCTACTATATAACTTTCCGTTCCATAAAATAAATTTATATTTTTAAGTTCTTTGTTTTTTATCTTTTTTACAATTTCTTTGTAATCCATTATTCCTACCTCACCATTGTTCTTATATTTAATTCATCGTCATTTACCTTTATTATTATTGCTCCAAATTTATCTGTTCTAAAAACTTTATATCCATAGTCATCATATCTTTTTAGTATCTCCTTACTTGGATGTCCATAAAAGTTTTTTCCCACTTGAATTATGGCTATTTTTCCATTCACTTCATTTAAAAAATTTCTTGTGCTAGATGTATTGCTGCCATGATGTGGTACCTTAATTAAATCAGCTTTTATAATTTGATTATTTTTCAATATATTTTCTTCGCCACTAGACTCTATATCTCCTGTAAATAGACATTTAAAATCATTATAATCTAGTATAAGGCTAAGAGAGTTGTTATTTTCGTCATCTTCTTTGTATACAGTATCTACACTGGGATTAATACATTTGAAAGATAAATTTTCTTCCACTGTAATACTTTGTCCCCTTGACATATTAAAAATATTAGCCTCATCCACATTACAATAATAGAGCAACTGATTAAATTCTTTTATTTCATTTGCATATACTCCAAATATTAGATTATCCACTGTCATTTTATCAGCCACCCTTAACAATCCACCAATATGATCCTTATGGCTATGAGACAAAATTATAATATCTATCTTTCTTATGCCGTTTTTAAGTAAAAGATATAATAATCTTTCATCATCACCTTCAGACACAGGTCCACCGTCTATTAATATATTTTTTTTATGAGGAGTAGTTATTAGTGTACAATCCCCTTGGCCCACATGAAAGAATGTCATTGTAAAAGGTTTTTTCACTAGACTCCCCATTAGATTTGTTATAAAAAATAGTCCTATTATTATTATACACATACTTCTTTTTCCTATTTTTACTGGCCAAATTTCATAAACTATAATTAATAATATTACATAATAAGTTATTATAAAAATTTTACTTGGAGATGCTAAAAGAAAACTACTAAAGGGCATTTTTAAAAACACCTTTGCCAAATTTATTATTATCCTACTTCCCCACAATATAAAAAAAGCTAATATGGTACTAGCCTTTGGCATTACCAAGTATAAACATAAATTGAGTAATATAACAGGCATTAAAATAGATAATATCCATATTCCTAATAAATTCATCACTAATGAGTATATGGAGATTTCATTATAATTATATAATATAATTGGCAGTATACCCAGTTGGGCACTTAAAGTTACGCTTATGATTTTCCTAATGGTTTCATTAAAAAAGTATAATAGTTTTTCTACCTTACTATGTAAAAGTATAATCCACATAACAGTAAAAAAAGATAATAAAAATCCACTATTATACAACACATAAGGATTTACTAGGATAAATATAAATCCTATAAAAGATAAGGCACATAATGAATCATAAGGTCTTTCTATTTCACTGGCAGCATCTAATATAATTAACATACACACAGCTCTTATAATAGATATGGAATATGCTGTTACAATTATATACATAAGAAATACAATGCCTGCTAACAATCTTTGTATAAACTTTTTTTTAAAAGTGATTCTATAAACAAAAATATATATTATTCCCACATGCAATCCTGAAATTGCTAATATGTGACTTATTCCTAGACTTCTAAAGTTATCATATATTTCCTCATTTAGCAAACTTTTATCTCCTGTTATTAGGCCATAACACAGATTCCCTTCTAATGGTGGTAAAGTATTTTCCAAGACCTCATATACATAATTTTTAGTTTGACTAGCCCAATCTAATAATACATTTGCTTTATTAATAACTTCTATAGACCTAGCATACAATATGGAATTTATCTTTTTACTTTTTAAATACGCTCTATAATCAAATTCTTTAGGGTTTCTTTTTGCAGGACTCTTTACTATAATACCTTCTACTATAATCTCTTTCCCTAATATACTTTCCCTTCTTTTCTCTTTTAATTTTACTAATATGTTCTCTTTAATAAAATACTTTTTCTTCTTATCTATAATGTACTCACTCTTTAATATAAACTTATCATCATATATATATTGCTGTACTACTAATCCCTTTAATGTTATTTTATCATTCTCAAAATTTCCTAGTTCACCATCATAATATTTATGTCCTATATAATTTAAATTCCCCAATACAAAAACAATCAATGTTAATACTATGTATTTCTTCTTTTTTATAAAAAAAGCAAGCATACATAGTATTAACATGAACAATATGATCTTTTCATTAATCAGTTCTATATATTCTCCAGAATATATTCCCAAAGCATAGGTTAGGAAAATAAACAACATAGGTCTTCTCATACTAAAACTCCTCAGTAATTTTAGTATATTATTCCCTTTTTTTCCAATAAAAATAAAGCCAATTAAAAATCGGCTTTATCCTTAGAGAAAATGATCTATTAAAATTCCTTTACGTATCTTTGTATTACTTTACTTTTTTCAAGCCCCATAAGAAGTGGTAAGGCTACAATGGCTCCACCTATAACTTGAGTAATATTTCCTACAACTCCTAATAGGGCTGTTTCAAATTTGTATAAAAAGCTTTCATATACTAAATATCCACCTACCATTAAGGCTCCACCTAATAAAGCTGCTACTAAAAATCCTAAGATTCTCTTAGGAACAGAATCTCCCTCTTGTACAATTTTATAATATATAATTCCTACCACAAAGGCATCTAATCCCTTTATGACAAAAGTAGCCGGTGCATATACCATGTATCCTGACAAGGCATCTGCTAAAAAAGACCCTATGGCCGCTGCTAATGCTCCATATACTGGACCTAAAAATATACCGCATAAATAAACCATACTATCTCCAATGTGAATATATCCCTTAGTAGGAGTTGGAATTTGTATAATCATAGTTCCCACTAAAACTAATGCTGCCATAACTCCTCCTAGAGTAAGCTTTTTTGAAGTAACGCCCTTCATAATTGTATCGCTCCTTTGATGAATTGTATCGTATTTTATTCTCATTTTAATTATATCACTCAATTGTATCTATGTAAAGGAAAAATATTCATATATTTTAGATAATTGAAGCGATACAATTATCTATTGTATACTCTTTCAACCATTCTTATTTCATCATCATTTAATCCATGCATCTCATATATTTTTTCATCTATAAGCCTTTGATATTCTTCCTCAGACCCACCTTCCAGGACATTTTTAACTAGGTCACTTATTTCTTCGTCCTTTTCCCAACTTATTTTAATAGGTATATTTTTAAGGGGTGTTGAATATAGTTCTAGATACTCCCCCTTCCTCTTTCCTAAATAGTATAACCAATAGTATATTAACTTAGAGTTTAATTGACCTAATATGAATTTCCAATTAACAGAAGAACATTTTCTAGTTATGTAATATACATCTGCACTAGCATACCAGGGTAACTCTTCAAAGGCAAAGGTATTTCTCTTTGCCCTTTGAGGCACTAATATTTTATTATTTAAAAATATTTCTTCCTTCCTAGGCCATTGTATAGAGTACCAGGGCTTTGTGCCATTTATAACCTCACGTCTTTTCTCAAGGGCCATCTTGAATCTATATAAGTGTTTTTTCACTGCTTTGTCATCTTTTCTATCTTCGCCTAGATTGCCCCTAACATAAAAAATATATTTTCTACTTTCTCCTTGTGTAACATATCTACTTATATGACTGTTTTTATAAAATTCTTTTTTATATATATTATTTTCTAATCCGCACTTTTTTATTTCTTCTTCTTCTAGAACAAATACCCCTTGTCCTAATTTAATGCCTTTATTAATAATTTCTTCTTGTGTGAATTTATTTTTTAATGCTCCATTTGTTACTTTATCAAGGCCTGTTACAATACCTTGGTTTATGTTAAATTTTTCTCCTAAATTACAATCCTTATTTTTTTCTAATTTATTTAATATGGTATCCTTAGCCACATGACCTTGGATCAATATATGATTATTTTCACCATACAGTTTTTCTTGGTCCTTTAATAGAAATTCTTCTATGTGTTTATTTTTTTCTTTCCCATTAAAAAATTTCACTATATCTATATTTTTATCCCTAACACAGGTCAATTTTATATTTTCCTTACTACTACCCCTTTTCACGAAATATATTAAATTATGCTGACCCCTTGCATTTTTGAAAATTTCACAATCATTTAAGTTTAATATATGAAAAAAAGATACATTTTCTTTTAAAAAACTTCTCAACTTCATGGCTCCATCTGCTGTTGAAAAATAGTTTGTAGTTATAAAGCTCAATATTCCATCTTTATTAAGGATATGGATTCCCTTATATATGAAGTAATAAAAGTAGTCCATCTTGGACTCATAAAACTCATTCCCAAAGGAAGTTTCCCTTATCTTTCTAAATATATCTTTATTCCCCTTTTCCCCTAAATAAGGAGGATTTCCTATAACTACATGAAACCCTCCTTCTTCTAATACTTTTTTTATTTTAGGGCTGTTATAGGTATCTTCCATTAAACTATCGCCCATTATTATATTTTCTTTTATATTTAGATCATGGCCAGTCCATCCTAAAGAGTTCAAACACATTTTACATACCAAAACAGGCTCCCTCTGAATATCTATCCCATATATATTTTCTTCTAATATAGATTTCTTCATCTCTGAGCTTATATTAATATTCAAAGCTTTATATAAAATGATCTTATACTTATATATGCTTTTATATGCCTCTATTAAAAACAGACCCGTTCCACAGGCCACATCTATTATTCTTATTTTATTTAAACTATATAGTATATTTTTCAGCATATGTTTGTCTACTATATTCGTTTCTCCCTTTTCCAATATGGTTTCTATAGTACTTATGTCTAAATTACTATTTAAACTTATATATTTGATTAAAGACTCTCTTACCATATACTTTAAAACATAGTCTGGTGTATAAAAACTACCAGTCTTATATTTAGTAAATATTGAAATATAGTTTTCATATAACTTACTAAATAATGTTGTATCCATATTTAATATTTCTTCAGTTAAAAAAAAATTTTTCAGTTTTATATTTTCATCTATATTGGTAAGTGCCCTTTTCCCATATTTATTTATAAATACTTGAAAAAATATATCCATTACAGATATATTTTCATAAAAATTACTCCGGTCTCCAATAAGTTCTTCTATTAATTTTTCTTCTCTATTTTCCATCTTGTCCCCCTGTTTTAAACTATAAACTATTTTCCCATCTGTTAAAGGCCTACCTAAATATTATCTATCATACTATTTCCTGGGAAAATAGATTATAAAATCATTTTGTTTCATATATTATTTTCCCTTCCATGTCTATATATGATATATCATATTTTTCAAAAATTTCTATTAGATTCTCATTACGACTTTTCCCAACTAAATTATAATTTTCCATATAAACTTTAATTTTATCCTTTTCCCCTTCTCCATGAACATAATCTATTAATTCTTTGGCCTTTTCCATTTCCTTTATAAATAAATCATAATTCTTCCTAGTATACTTATTAGGATTCTTTCCATATGCCCTTTGTAAAATTTTTTTAATTTCAATTAAATATATTTCGTTTTCTTTTCCCTTTTCAATTCCATTTTCCATAACCTTGTCCATAAGATTATAAAATTCCTTTTCAATAGGCTGCATTTCCTTTAAGTATAAAAAGATCTCTCTTCTCACAAAGTAATTAGGACCTACATCCTTTAATATACCCATAAGCAAAATTGTGCTCAAAGCAATAATACTCAACAGTATAGCCCTTTTATTTACTTTTGTTGTATTTTGTATTATTTCCTTTTTTCCCTCGCATTTCCCCATCATTATCACCCTATTGTATAATTTCAAACCTTTTAATTTCCTAATATGTAAAAAATTCAGATTAATTTGTATATTAATATTTTCTACATAAAACAGATTTCCCCTTTTTATATATACAATAAAAAAAGTACAGTTTAACTAAACTGTACTCTAATTATTGCTTAAATACATTCCATCTCCAACTTTTTGTACACCATCCATTTTTAATATAATCTTTTCCACTATTAAATCCATGTCCCTATAGTTAGTAGGAATTCCTTTTTTCTTTAGATATTTCATAATTGTAATTAACCTAATAGGGTAATCACATGGATTTTTGAAGTATGGGTGTTTTTTAATATACTCAAGAATTTTATCCTCGTCTATATCAAACATGCTTATAACATTTTCGTGTGTAGCTTTACCTTCTAATTCACTTATTATATAATCTACTTCTTTTGTAGATTTACCATATTTTATAAGCAGAGCCTTTAGTTCCTTTAAAAACTTTAGGTTTTGAGATTTCTCTTCATTGGGACTCTTCATCTCTAAATAAATATGATCGCTACACGAGTCTACCAAGTCTGATAATGAAATTTCCATACTTTTTTTTTTGCCCCCCTTAAAGTCAACAACGAATTATTATTAATAATTTTATCCTTATTATTCTCATCTGTCAATTTCATTTTTTCTTCATTCCTTTTCTTTCATTAGCATACAACAAATAGTCCTTCCATTAACTGTGGGAACAGCACTAACTAATTGCCAGCCATCTTCGCCTAATACATTTAATTTATCTTCATCATCTTTACTTAATACTAAGTTAGTTACACCCTTTGTTTTTAAGTTTATTATTTTATACTCCCACTTTTTCAAAATTTAATCCCCCTTATGTAATAGTATATATATCTAGTTTTATATTAAATCTTCAAATTTTACAATTTCATCCTTATAATGATGTACTAATTTGCCTAAAGTAGATTCAATTATTTTTTTCACTTCATCTCTCATCACTTGAGAATTACACTCTACTTCTAATTTATTTTTTTCAATAAGTATTTTAGCTAATACTTCATTTTCTTCCATTAAATTATAAGAAACTTCCTCTTCATCACAAAAATCAATGACAAACTTTTCACTTTTATCAATTTCATCCATTAGTTTCTTTCCATCTTGAAATAAATATACACTTTGCCAAACATCGTAGTCTTCATTTTTTTCCATTTCCTTTTCTAATACATCTTCCACAATGGACACATGCTTATACAATACCATAGGATGATTTCTTAAAAAATCTACCATATCTGAAAATTCTCTTTTACTTTTGTATTCATCATAATAGGTTTTAATGTTTTTTTCAATAACTGTTTTAAACATACTTGGTATATAAATTGTATCTGAACAAATGATCTTCTCGCCCTCTAGGTTCATTATTCTAACGAATATTAAATCTCTTACCTTAAATTCTTCATCATCTATCCTAATTGATATTTCCTCATTGGTAAATATATCTTTAAAAGTTCCCACATTATCCTTTAAACTAATTAACTCATATATACTCAAATATGAATTTAATTTGCTTTTTAAATAATCTATTTCTTTGTCATTTAAACTCTTATCATTTTCTAAAAATTCTTCAATAAAATTCTTTTTGTTTTCTAATTTATAATTATGCAAAATCCAATCTGTAAAGTTCATGATAAAGCTGTCACTTACATTATTTTTACTAATTTCTTCATAAAATAACTTCTTTGACTTTTCCATATGTTCCTTATATTTTTCTCCAGATATAAATTTAAATAATTTTTCTTCAACTTTATCTTTTATATTGTTCATAATTGTTTCTCTCCTTTTATTAGCCTGTTCCTTCTAAATATATAACAGATTATAATATTTTACAATGAAGTTATTTAATAATTATGGGACCATTATCTAACGTCCCATAATTATTAATCTAAATTTTTTAGATTTTATAATATTCTTTTATTTTCTTCCAATCTAAGTAAATAAAAAAATGCTGGAGCTCTTTTATAAAACTTCTCTAAATTTAGGTCTTCCCTTTTTTCCAGTGAGTATATTTTTCTAAAAACACTTATTAATTCTTTTACTTCTAGATTAGAAAAATCAATCCCCGAAAAATTTTTATACAATAAACCGGCCAATTCATCATCTATTCTAAATAAATCATAGTCACTACTCTTAAATATATTTCTTATTGTATTATTTTTATCTTCCTGTAAATCCATTATTGCCACATCATATAATAAACTAAACCTCTCGGATATATTTTTAACAAATTCCTTCCATTTGTTAAAACCACTTTTATTCATTTTTACGTATGTTAGTTTATTGTCTTCTAAATATCTTAACATGATTATCTTGGCACAATAGTTATAACAGGATTTATATAAAAACAACTTACTCCACATTTCTTCATCTATGTTTAGATTCAATCTACTATCTATTCTAATTTTTTTTATTATCCCTCTATTTTCATATTCATATTTAGTTATGAATACATCTATGAATTCTTTTATTCCTTCATATATTTTTTCCACTAAGTTCATGAATAAACTCCTCCTCATGGGAATAACTCTTAATATATTTTATTCAGCATGTCTAAATTTGTGTTTTTCTTAGGGATTAGTACATATAATTTATGAGAGGTGATTTTATGTTGTATAGGATATTTATTTTTCTAATTCTAATATCTTTTTCATTTTTTTTCATAGGCCTGTATATGGTCCCTACTTCCAATCCTTATATTTCTACTTTCAAATCTTATATTGTAGATGATTTAAAAATCTCTATGGATATGATAGATAATTATAATTCAGATGATATTAGTATAAAAAATGAAAGTAGGAAAAAAATCATAAACACAACCCTAAAGAACTTAAATTACACAAAATGGTTTCCTTACGAAGAATACATAGAATTAAAATTGTACGAGGACAAGGTTGTTCCAAATAATTCAAATCTAATAGTAGTTCTAAATTTATCTAAAGATGTAAGCGTTATGGCTATCTATAATAAAGTGAATGGCCAATACGTTTATATGTATAGTATTGAGGATATACTTCCTATAAAAAGTCTAGAATTTAGACCATATCCTGACAAGGATTATAATCTAATTATAAGTCATCAAAAACTAGATGAACGCCTAGGAGCCTTTTATTATGACGAATTTTTAGAAATTTGGGGATTTAATTCTAATAGTTTTAAGGAGTTATTTAGGAAAACCACTTATTCAGAGGAAATATATAATTTAAACTGGGTAAACCCAGATGAACCTAAAAACAAATGGCAAAAAAATATTAAAACTGGTTCTGTAGATTTTCCTTCTGACAAAGAAATCATCACTAAGACTACTACAGAATCCTTTTTAGCCCTTAGTGACAAATTTCCTAAGCCGGATGAATTTAAGTTTTTACAAAAAAGTTCTTCAACGGAAAATTATTTATGGGATGAAAAATCAAACAAATATATTTTAGATACAAAAAACACTTCTAATTTAAGTGATCCTTTAGACTTTTTAAGTGAACTTTTATCTATAAATGGCGAAAATTACAAAATAGTTAAGACTAATTAACAGGATATTCTAAATTATTGTAGAATTCATAATTATTTAAGGGAAAAATGTACTAAATTGAATCTTAATTCATATGCTTTTTACTATATTTGAATTTTAATTAAAGAAATCCAGGTATTTTTACAATTTTTTTGCTCCCCCTTGCAAAAGAGGGAGCATTAAAATACTAAACCAGGGAACAAACTTTTAATAGGAGTGATACACTTGTATAAAAAACTATTTTACGAAAACGTATATTTAAAAAACTTTTCTGCCAATATTATGGAAGTGAAAAATGAAGGTAATTCTTTTCACCTAGTCCTAGACAAAACTTGCTTTTACCCAGAGGGCGGTGGACAACCTTCTGACATGGGTTTTATTGAAAACATCCCAGTAAAATATGTTTACATAGAAGATAATAAAGTATATCATGTTGTAAACAGTTTACCCTCAAAGGAAGATAAATTAAACTGCGCTATAGATTGGCCCAGGAGATTCGACTTCATGCAACAGCATACAGGTCAGCACATTCTTTCTGCATGTATAGATAAGTTATACAGCGGTAAAACTGTAGGTTTCCATTTAAGTAAAGACTACACCACTATAGACATTACTACCCAAAACTTGAAAGATGAACATATAAAAAGAATAGAACAATTGGCCAACGAAATAGTTTTTGCCAATTTAATCATAAAGCAATTTTATCCAGATTCTCATACCTTAAAAGAACTGCCCCTTAGAAAAGTTCCTTCTGTTGATGAAAATATTCGTGTAGTTAGTATTGATTCTTTTGATCACTCTCCTTGTGGTGGTACTCACGTGAGTAGAACTGGTGAAGTGGGCTTAATCAAAATAAAGACCTATGAAAAAACACGTGGGAAAACTAGATTAGAATTTGTTTGTGGCAATAGGGCATATAATGACTATTTAATAAAAAATGATCAAATAAACAATCTATCTACCCTTTTATCTGTAAAAGACTCTCAAGTGTATGAAGCTGTGGAGCGAATACATAATGTAAATAATTCTAATAAAAAAGAAATAAATAAACTTCAATGTGAATTAATATTTTACGAAGGAGAAAAACTATATAATGAATGTACTCCTAATGGAAATTATAAAATAATAAGAAAAATATTTGAAGACAAAGACTTTCAAAACCTTCGTACCCTTGGACTTAATTTATGTTCTAAAAACAACGTGATAGCTCTACTTGGGACTAAAAAAGATAAGGCACAATTTATCCTTGCTTTGTCTAAAAACATTTCCCACATTAATATGAAGGACATAGTGAATGGTTTAAGAAGTAGAGTAACTATAAATGGTGGCGGAAATAATCATGTTTGCCAAGGTGGGGTAAACTCCATAGATGATTTAGGGTTACTTTTATCCCTTGTATACGATGAAGTTCAAAAATAAATATGACAGGTCTAAGATAAAATTGTCCTAGGCCTGTCATTTAGCTTTATCCTATTGTCTTTTTATATTGAGCAGGACTTTTGCCAACCTTCTCTTTAAATAGTTTTGAAAAATATCTACGATCTCTTATACCTACCAATTCGGCAATTTCACTTATTTTCTTATTATGGGTTTCCATCAATTCTTTGGCCTTCTCGATTCTCACATCCTTTAAGTAGTCCACAAAGTTATTTTTTGTCTGTTGCTTAAATAAATGGCTTAAATAGGACATATTCATGTGTACATGTTCTGCTACCTTTACTAAGGTTATATCCTTCATATAATTGCAATTAATATATCGTATGACTTCACAAATAACCTCATGTTCAAATTTATTCTGATCATTAGGCCTAAGTTTACCTGTGACAATTTCTATATTCCTTTTGATCCATATGATTAAATCAAAAATAGTTTCCATATTTTCAATTACCCTAAAGGGATTGGTATCTTCCCCATAAATATCTTTAGGATTTATGTCATACTCATCTGCAACTTTGTTTATTATTAATATAATCCTTCTAAAGAAATTATGGACATATTCTATTTTTACATTCCTCTCCTTAAATCCTGTTACATATAGATCTATATAATAATTTATCTTTTCGTATTGGCAATTTCTCAAATAAAATATTAACTCCTTTTCTTCCCTATTGCTGATTTTTATAGGATCTGTTGAAATCTCTTTTACTATATCCTTATAAAGTATTATTTTATGGTCTCCCATATAAAATTTAGATTTTAAACTCATTTTACATTGATTAAAGTATTCATCTATACGATCAAGACTGTAGATAGGCTCACTAATTCCAATGGACATATTAATATTCAAATAGATTTGTATGTTTTTTTGCACCCTTACAGCAAATTCCTTCATACCTTTATACATGTTCAATTGACTTTTTTCTCCATGAACTGAATATAATATTAAAAACTGTTTGTCTGTTACCCTATATACATATCCATCATTAAAATCATTTAATATTTCCTTTGATATATTCATAATGGAATTATATAGGATTTGCCTATTTCTCATATGAGGTCCAAATTTTAACTTATGAAAACCGTCGATTTCTAAAATCATTATTATTTTATTTTTTAAGTCATCTCCCAATTTCAACTCTTTAATTTTTTCTCTAATATCCTTTTTTTCTTTCCAACTTCCATTTATAATTTCCCTAAAAAACTGTTGCCTTAGTGTCTTTAAACACTTATTTGCCAGATCTTTCATACTTTCATATTGTCCATTTTCCACTCTTTCTTTCTCTATTAAATTCTTGGTTTCTTTTAAAGTTTTTAATAAAATTTTGTCATTCAATTGATTCTTTAGGCAATATTCATTAGCTCCATGCTTTAATGCCTCTTTCACATATGCAAAATCGTCATAACAGCTCAAAACAATTGTTTTACATCCGTATTTTTTTTCTCTTATGTTTTTTATCAATTCTATACCATTCATACTAGGCATACTTATATCTGTTATGACTATATGGGGCTTGAATTTTTCTATTTTCTCTAATGCTTCCCTTCCATCTATTGCTTCTCCCACCAGTTCATATCCATGCTTATTCCAATCTATTATCTTATTTAAAAACATTCTAACTGGAAAGTCATCATCTACTATTAATACTTTAATCATCTTCTCCCTCTCCTTCAAAGGTCATGGGAATTCGCATTCTAACTATTAATCCGCCCTCTTCTCTATTTCTCATAGTTAATTCATAACAATCTCCAAAATATAGTTTTATTCTCTTGTTTATATTGTTTATTCCTGTTCCTCCTACCTTTTGCTCCTTTTTTCCTCTAATGATTTCTTTTATTTCATCAACAGTCATTCCCACGCCGTTATCCTCTACTTCTAACAAAATATCCTTTTCATCCTTTATGACTCTTATTTTGATAATTCCATCTCCCCGCCTTAGATTAATACCATATCTTATGCTATTATCTACAAGGGGCTGTAATATTAATTTAGGAACCTTACACATTAAAATAGACTTATCTATTTCATAACGAACTTGAAATAAATCTCTATATCTAAACTTTTGAAGTAATATATAATTTTTAACTTGTTTAATCTCTTCATCTAAAGTTATAAAATCCATCTTATTTCCCGCACTAAGTTGAAGTAATTCTATTAATGCTCCTAACATTTCTGCCACCGTCTTTGATTCTTGAAGTATAGCTACACACCTAATAGAATTTAGGGTATTGTACATAAAATGGGGAGCCACTTGTGATTGCAGTGCCTGTAATTCTGCTTCTTTTTTCAACAATTTTTGTACATATACTTCATTAAAAAGATTATTTACTTTCATAACCATTTGATTAAAACCTTTATTTAAAATTCCAAATTCATCTTCTCTTTTTTCAATAATCTTAATATTAAAGTCTCCTTTTCCCACTTCTTCCATAGAGTACTTTAACTTTTTAATAGGTTCGTATATATTTAGCGAAAATATAAAGCCTATAATTACACTTACAATCATACATATGCCCATAACACTAATGGCATGGGATTTAATATCCTTAATCTCAGATATAATCTCATTTTGATCTATTAAGGATACAATTTTATAATTAGTAAGCTTGCTAGTCACAAAGGTGATTAAATGTTTCTTTCCCCCTACAGTGTCCACAAAGTAGCCCTCTTCCCTATTTAAAATAAATTTAATATAGGGCTTTTTACTAAAATTTAATCCTATAAGATCTACCTTTGGATGTGAAACTACTCGTCCTTCTTCATCTATAACAAATACTATATTCTTTAATTTTTTACCTCCGTTGTTTAAAAAATTAAAGAACAATACTCTCTCATCCACATTTACCCGTAATTCACCTAGGGATTCTTCATGATTAAAATTCTTAATTTGTTTTGAGATGGTAAAAAAATTTTTCTCATGGGAAAAAAAATCATCTTTTATATTTAATATAGATATCCAATTATTAGGATTTGTCTTGCCTTTTTTTATTAACCTTAGCCACTTAAAATTCTCATCATCCTTAACTGAGATTATATTTTTCATACCATAGGTAGTCATTACAGTTTTTATCTTTGGAATATATATATAAATAGAGTCTATGTATCTATATTTCTTAGCCGTTCTAGAATATTCAGAAGACATATTCATTAATTCCTTTTTACGCGTTTCTTTATCAGCTTCTATAACAGTTTGGATTTCTTCTATGGTTTCATTACTAGAACTCAATCTAATGGCCAGATAATAAGTTTCTGTTAAACAATTTTCCACAGCTTTAACATCTTGTTTTAAATTAGTTATCATTATTTGGCCAGTCTTTTCTTGTAATATATTTACAGATTTTATATATAATACACTGCCTATAATAGTAGATGGGCAAATTATAAGTATTACAAAGGCTAAAATAAGCTTACTTCTAACACTTTTAAAATTCACCATTAAAAGCTCCTTTCTTTTTATTAGAACTTAAATATCTCACTAATTAATTTCTATAAAAATTCATAAAAATCCTTTTAAAATACAATAAGTGATGTATATTCTGTCTAGAATTCTACACCACTTATTGTATTTAAATTTATTAAAGAGCTAATATTACATCTATAGCATTCTTCGACGAGTTAATAGGTTCTAACTCAAATCCTATAATTCCTTTGTATTCTAACTCCCTAAGGGACTTAAATATATTATTATAGTTAAGTTCTCCTGTTCCAGGTTCGTGCCTACCAGGAGCATCCGCCACATGAATATAGCCTATTTCATTTATATGTTTTTTAATATTATCTATTACATTCCCCTCATTTATTTGCATGTGATATACATCATATAATATCTTTATGTAAGGAGAATTTACTGCCTTTATTAAGTTTGCACTATCCTCTGTATAAGCCAAGAAATTTCCCACATGGTCTACTATGATATTTAAAGCCTCTAAAACTAGAGTTACCTCATTTTCTTCTGCGAATGCTTTTAACTCATTTAAAAGCATTCGCATATTATCATATTTCACCTTATGATCTATTTCCTTATAATCATTTATTACTATTCCACCTTCCCCTAGGGCATTTGAATGAATGACTAAATTGTCACACTCTAAAAACTTTGCTGCTTTTATAGATTTTTTTATAAAATCTATATAATCGGCATTTTCTCTCTCATCTACCATGGAAAAGGCCTTATCTCCTGAAAAACTACCTATTTTAAGATTATACTTATTGCATAAATCCTTTATTTTATCTAGGTCCTTATCATCCCAAGACCAAAACTCCACATATTCAAAGCCAGCTTCCCTTGCTAGCTTAAATCTTTCATAAAATGGTGCTTCTGTAAATATCATTTCTATACATGCAGATTTTTTCATATTTCCCACCTCCAATTAAAAAAGTTCTGATAACTTAACTGTCCTTTTTTCCTTCATGGATTTATAAGCTGCCATTCCTATTAATACAGGTTGTAATCCATCTATACCCACTACAGGTGGGGTTTTATCCTCCGCTAAGGCATTTACAAAGGATTTAAACTCTTGAACGTAAGAATCATAATATCTCTCCAAGAAGAAAAATAGAGGTTTATCAGTGGATACATTTTCATCTGTACTAAGTCTTACTGTGTCAGGATAGTCATTATTAGCTACAGCACAACCCTTTGATCCAAATACCTCCACCCTTTGGTCATATCCATAAACAGCTTGCCTGCTATTATCAATTATTCCTATGGCTCCATTTTCAAATTTAAGGGTAATTACAGCCGTATCTATATCTCCTGCTTCTCCTATCTTTTCATCTACTAATACAGTTCCCACAGCATGCACTTCCTCTACTTCACTACCTGATAAATAGCGTGCCATATCAAAATCATGTATAGTCATGTCAAAGAATAGTCCACCAGATACTTTAATATACTCAATTGGAGGAGGAGCTGGGTCCCTTGAAGTGATTTTTACAATATGTACATCTCCAACCTTATTTCCGTCTACTAATTCTCTTACCCTTCTAAAATTGTGATCAAATCTTCTATTAAATCCAATTTGTAATTTTACACCTGCATCTTCCACAGCCTTGAGGGCTTCTTTTATTTTGTCTATGTTAAAATCTATAGGTTTTTCACAGAATATGTCCTTCCCTGCCTTAGCAGACTCTATTATTAAATCAGCATGAGTATCTGTAGATGACGCTATAATTACACCTTTAATTTCATCATCCTTAAGTATTTCCTTATAGTCTTTAGTAACATTTTCAATAGCAAGTGAACTTGCCCACTCTATAGTTTTTTCATCTGCATATACCTCTGCCACTGTTTTTATCTCTGCCTTTGGCACATGATAAGTTATTATTTCACCATGAAGTCTTCCTATTCTTCCTGCACCTATTAGTCCAAGTTTCATAATCTATACCACCTTTCATTAAATTCTGTATTAAGGGTGTCTTAAGATTAGTCTCAAGACACCCCCTTTAGGGAATTTTCTATGTATTTCCGTAATTTGCTTATTTTAAATATTCATTTACATTTTCTTCTGTTATTAAATCTGTTCCTGTATCAACTACCTTAGGAACATCTTCTTCATTAATATGTTTAACTGCATTTTTAACAGCTTCATATCCCATATTATATGGACTTTGAGCAACTACAGAGTCCATCTTCCCGTCTTTTATTGCATTTAGTACATCTGTCTGAGTGTCAAAGGCTATTATCTTTATATCTCCAAGTTTCCCCTTTGCATCAATAGCCTCCATGGCACCTAATCCCATTAAAGCATTTGTACAAAATACTGCTTTTAAATCTGGATTTGATTGAAGTATATTTTCCATAACTGTCATAGCTAGGGCAGATTCACTATTAGCTGGTTGTTCTGCCACTAATTCTATATTAGTTCCCTTTAAAGCTTCTTTAAATCCAGCATTTCTATCTCTGTGCGTTTGTTGACCAGGAACACCTGTTATTAAGGCAACCTTACCTTCTCCACCAATTATTTCAACGATTCTTTCACCAGCCATCTTTCCGCCTAGAGTATTGTTTGTACCTACAAATGCTACCACATTAGCATCTGCATTTGTATCAACTGTTAATACGGGTATTCCATTAGAATTTGCTTCCTCAATGAAAGGAACTATCCCTTCAGAATCGCAAGGTGCTACTGCCAGAGCATCTACCTTTTGTTGAATCAAGTCTTCAATTATTCTAAATTGTTGTTCCACATTCGACTCTTTGTCTGGTGCTAATACAACTACATCAACTCCCGTTTCTGCTGCTGCATCTTCTGCTCCCTTTTTAACAGTTAGCCAGTGCTCACTATCAAGGGCCTTTACTACTACTCCTATCTTTGACTTTTTCTCCACATCATTGGAAGTCTCTTGAGTTTGTGTTTCCTTTGCACCACATCCCACTACCAATGTTACCATCATAGCAATGACGAGCATAAGAGCCATAATTTTTTTTAGTTTTTTCATTTTTCATCCTCCCTTATTTTTTATTTTGCAACTTGTCAATGGCAACTGCTCCTATAACAACACATCCTATAACAACCTGTTGCCAAAATGAAGACACATTAAGAAGATTTAAACCATTTCTTAAGACACCAATTATTAAAGCACCTAGTAAAGTACCTTGTGCTGTTCCTTCTCCTCCTGAGAGACTAACCCCTCCAATAACAGCTGCAGCAATGGCATCAAGTTCATATCCTAATCCTGCTATTGGTTGAGCCGAATTCAATCTAGCCGTCAGTATTATTCCAGCTAGTCCAGCCATAGTTCCACACCAAGTATACACTAAAAGTTTTGTTCTTTTTACATTTATCCCTGAAAGTCTTGTAGCTTCTTCATTTCCTCCTATGGCATATACATATCTCCCGAATTTTGTATATTTGAGTAAAATATAGGCTATTACAAAGACTATAAGAGTTATAAGAACCGGTACTGGCATACCCATAAACTTACCTCTGCCTAAAATTCTTAAAGATTTAGGCATTCCAGATATGGGATATCCCTTAGTGATAACTAAGGACATTCCCCTTGCTATACTCATCATTCCTAAAGTTACTATAAATGGTGCCAAGTCTAATTTTGTAATTAAAAATCCATTCATTGCTCCTGCTAAAGTTCCTATTAATAATCCCAGTAACACTGCTGGAATAAGGTCTATACCGTTGCTAATGGCTAAACCCATAGATACAGAAGATAAGGCCAATATGGAGCCTACAGATAAGTCAATGCCTGATGTTATTATGGCAAAAGTTATACCAAATGCCAAAATGGCATTTATTGATGACTGTAGTGCAATATTTAAAGCATTACTTAAAGTTAGAAAATACGGTGACATGAAACTTAAAAATATACACATTATTAGTAACCCTAGTAATGTACCTGCCGTCCTTAAGAATCCCTTAATTTGAAAGGATTTTTTATTTGTAATTGCTTCCATTTTAATCCCCCTTAAAGTTATACTCCAATTTTTCTGTTATGGCTTTATTATGTTAAATTAATACTTAAGCTAGGCTATTCACTTCATTTAATGTTCCTGTAGCATACTTGAGTATTTTGTCTTGGGTAGCTTCACCTCGATCTAACTCACCTGTTATATGCCCTTCATGCATCACATATATACGATCACTCATTCCAAGTATTTCCGGTAATTCTGAAGAAATCATAATAATAGCCACACCCTGTGATACTAATTCATTCATAAGTTTATATATTTCAACCTTTGCCCCCACATCAATTCCCCTAGTTGGTTCATCAAATATGAGTATCTTGCAATTTCTGTTAAGCCATTTTGCTAAAACTACCTTTTGTTGGTTTCCTCCACTTAAAAACTTTACCTTTTGACTTATGGTAGGTGTTTTAACCTTTAAATCTTCCACATACTTATGACAAATGTTTTTTTCATCATTTAGGTTTATCAGTTTAAATTTGTTTAACACCTTATCTAGGTTAGTTAAACTAATATTATCTCTAACGGACAACTCTAAAACCAACCCCTGATTTTTTCTGTCTTCTGTTAAAAAACCTATACCTAAGTTGATAGCTTCTCCAGTTTTGTTAATTTGTACCAATTCGTTTTCTATATAAATTTCTCCATCCTCTATTGGATCTGCTCCAAATACAGCTTTCATAGTTTCTGATCTGCCCGCCCCCATTAAGCCTGCAAAACCTACTATTTCACCTTTTTTTACATGAAAATCTACACCTTTGACCATTTTTCCTGCTTTTAAATTTTTCACTTCCAGTATGGTTTCACCTTTTTTTACATATTTTTTAGGAAATTTATCGTTAAGCGTCCTTCCAACCATCATTTCTATCATTTCATCCACCGTCGTATCTTTGACATTCACTGTTCCTATATATTCACCATCTCTCATGATAGTTACACGATCACCAATGCGTTTAATCTCCTCTAACCTGTGGGATATATAGACGATTGATACGCCCTGACGTTTCAGGTTTTCTATAGTTTTAAACAGCTCATCTATTTCCCGGCTAGTTAAGGCAGCGGTTGGTTCATCCATAACTATAATATCCGCATCCACAGATAGGGCCTTAGCTATTTCTACCATCTGTTGTTGTGCCACTCCTAAATCTTTAACGTTCATTTTAGGATCTAAGTTAACCCTTAATCCTTCTAATATTTTCTTCGTATCATTTTTCATTTTCTTCCACTGGACTATTCCACCTTTGACAGGTTCCCTCCCCAAAAAAACGTTTTCCATAATGCTCAAGTGAGGAATTAAGTTAAATTCTTGATAAATTATGCTTACTCCACTTAACTGAGCTTCTTTAGGGGTTCTGAATTCCACTTCTTCATCCTTATATATAATTGTCCCTTTATCCTTTTCATATATTCCCGTCAAAATTTTCATTAAGGTAGATTTACCTGCCCCATTTTCTCCTAGCAAGATATGTACTTCTCCCTTTTTAAGATTTAAGTTTGCCTTATTAAGTGCCTTAACCCCAGGAAAAGACTTTTCAATGTTTATCATTTTTAAAACAGAATTCATATGCCTCACTCCATTATTCTAAATCTTTTTTAACAATACTTAACCACCTCTTCTTCTTTGTAATAATTTTCTCATAGACAAGGCACTAGTATAAGGGGGAAAGATTTTAGATAAGGTGTATATTTTTTGGAATTTTCTGTTTATTTTTCGCAATAAAAAACCTAAAGCTAAAATTAGCTTTAGGTTTTTGGTGATTTTTTGCTATTTCTACCCTGTTTGCTTGAAAACTTTTTGCTTACCGACATTTATTATATACAAATATTTATTATCTTTCAAGCGTTTAATTATTTTTTATTATTTTGATTTCATTTTAAATAGTAAAAAAAGCATAATAAAGAGTATTAATCTCTTTATTATGCCTATTATTTTTTAATTTTAATTAAGCTTTAATTACGTTTGCAGCTTGAGGTCCTTTTTGTCCTTCAACTACTTCGAATTCAACTTCTTGACCTTCTTCTAAACTCTTATATCCATCAGTTTGAATAGCTGAGAAATGTACGAATACATCATCTTCACCTTCTACTGAGATAAATCCAAATCCTTTTTCAGCGTTAAACCATTTTACAATACCTTTTTTCATGTTGTTTCCTCCTAAAATCAATAATTAAAAGACGACCCCTATACAAACATCGAAAAGATAACTCAAGAGCCTTTTTCTTGATTCCGTATTCTTAATCTTTGTTCCTTTGGAAAAGTAACTAGACTTTTCAGTATAGTTAAATCACCCTTCTTGATAACAATACTATAAGTTTACATAGTTGTCAACTACTAACAGTAATTCTACTTTTCTTTATATTTTAGTATATCTTTTATTATACTATTTCTTAGTTTATCTATTTTTTCAAAATCCACATTAGAAACATAGAATTCCTCTAATTCATCATGTTTTGCCTTAGCTCCTTCTATACATTTAGTACCTTTATTTAAAAGAGTTTCAATTAATTTAGTATCCTCTTTAATCTTTCCATTTTCATCCTTTAAAATTTTCTTATCCATATAAATCATAATATCGATTTTCTTAAAGTGACTCTCCTTATATTTAATATGAGAGGTCATGGAAATATTTAATTTTGGTATTACAATTGTTTCTATATTCTTTTCATCTAATGGTTCATAGTATACTTCCACATCGTAAGATTTCATTATTGCTTCCTCTACTATTTTTTCCATGAAATATGACGATTTATTCACACTTTTGCTATTTATATAATATGTTTTATGTTTATTTTCTATTATAGTATTGTAATAATCTATTAAGCCATTAGGAGTTAATGCACTTCCAAATAAATGTCTAACCTTTCCCATATGACCATTTCCTTTTTTGCCTTTAAATATTTCATTTTTTATAAGTTCAATTTCTTCTAATAATTTAAATTCATAAGTAGATTTATCATAAATATATTCTAAGTCGTCTCTTAAGATTTTAGCAGCCTTAAAAAACTTATAGGCTCTTTTAAAGCTTTCCCCAATAAATTTAGTCATTTTAATAATTTCTTCTTTACTTTTTTCTAAATTATTACGATTCCAAAACTCTCCAAAATTTAAAATTTCGTCATAGGCACCAGGATATATAGGATCAACAACATGGCCTGATGTGGCATTAAACTAATTTTTATTTTCAAAGTAATATTTAACCATTAGTATCATATCTTTTTATTAATGCTTTTTTATTTCTTAAAGTTTCTTTAAGTAAATATTTTTTAAAAAAGTAGTAATTTTAATCAAGCTTCGTGCATATTATTGAAAATGTGAACTGAAAGAGTGAACTAAATTTTATTAATACTACTTTTATTTCTCAAGATTTTTTCAGCAAATAATTTTTTTAAAAAGTAGTAATTTTAATTAACCTTCGTGCATATTATTGAAAATGTGAACTAAAAGAGTGAACTAAATTTTATTAATGCATATTTTATTTCTTAAAATTTTCTTAGCAAATAATTTTTTTTTAAAAGTAGTAATTTTAATTCATCTTCGTGCATATTATTCAAAATATGAACTAAAAAAGTAAACTAAAAATTTATTTATTATTATAAAGGAGGACACACAATTGATAAAAGACATAAAATTTGAGGACATAACCATAGGGCTTAATGATAGCTTAACTAAAACTATTTCAGAAGATGACATTTCCACTTTTGCACAAGTATCAGGTGATTTTAATCCTATACATTTAGATGAAAATTTTGCATCTAAAAGTATATTTAAGAAAAAAATCGCCCATGGTATGTTGACTAGTTCTTTAATCTCATCTGTATTAGGCACTAAATTACCGGGGGCTAATACTCTTTATTTATCTCAAAGCTTAAAGTTTTTAGCACCGGTTTATATTAACGATACTATCACTGCCACCGTTACAGTTATTGACAAAAGAGAAGACAAGCGACTTTTAACACTAGAAACTAACATCTTTAAATCAGATGGTACTAAAGTAGTAAGCGGCAGTGCCATAGTAAAAAAAATGTAAAAAAACTAAGGGGGATTCTCATGTATACACAAAAACACTATGAAAATTTTATGGAAAATGTATTTGACTCTCAAAAGAAAATGTTTGATATGTGGAAAAACACTGTAGTACCTTGCTCTACGGAAAAAGAAAGTTTAAAAGATCCTAGTTTTATTGACTCTTCTTTAGAAATGATGAATAAGTGGAACGAAGTTAATTCTAAGTTCTTTGAAAATATAATGGATTTTTCTAAAGAAAATCCTGTTTACAGTACTTATGACAAAATGTTCTCAAGTATGAACTCATACAATACTCTATTTAACATGTGGAAAGATTTTCAGGATAAGGCCTTTAACACTAATCCATTTGACATGAATTCTTTCATGGACTCTTGGAAAAAGCAATATTTTGATATGGTAGGTACTACTTTTTCTCCTGTATTACCACAAAAGGTTCAAAAATTGTATAAAGATAGCATAGATATCTATAAGTCACACATGACTAATGCTAGTAACTTATTTAAGCCTTGGACTGATAATTCTGCCCCACTTAATGAACTTTACACAAAGACACTTATGGGGGATGCCAATGCCTTTGTAGAGTTTACAAAACTTTTGAAAGAAAATTATGAAAGTAGCTATGGTAAATTCTTTGACATACCTACTTTAGGTCTTAATCGCAACTATTTTGAAGTAAATTTAAAGAGTATGGAATCTTATATTAACTACATTAATACTACAAATGAATTTACTTCTACTTTATATAAAGTAGCCTATGAAACAATGGAGAATATAATCTCTGAATCTTTAAATATGGGTAAAGAAAATAAAGAACCACAATCTTTTAGAGAATTTTATGAATACTGGTGGAGAAAGAATGAAGAAGCTTATAATAACTTGTTCAATACAGACGATTTTGCTAAATTATTATCCCATGTAGTAGATTCAGGAGTTAATTTTAAAAAGGATTTTGATAATGTATTAGAACAACAATTTAGTTTTTTACCCTTTCCGTTAAAAAGTGATTTAAACAGTTTATATAAAACTGTTTATGACTTAAAAAAACAAGTAAGAGACTTATCTAAAAAAATAGATTAATAACTTAAGAAAATTAGGAGGTAAAAATATGTTCCCTTATTTAAATATTGATGTGGAGAAATCTATTGATGAATTTATTGAGACAAATAAAAAACTATCAAATGGTGTAAAATACATGATGGATATAAAGGATCTAGAATCTGATTCTACACCTAAGGATATATCCTATACAGAAGATAAGATGAAATTATATCATTATAAATCCCAGTGTGAAAAAGTTAGTAAAACACCTACATTAATAGTTTACGCTTTAGTAAATCGCCAATACATGATGGATATTCAACCTGATAGAAGTGTTATTAAAAAGCTTCTAGAAAGTGGATTAGATATATATATTATAGATTGGGGATATCCAAAGCAAGAAGATATGTATCTTACTATGGACGATTATATTAATGGATATATTAATAACGCAGTAGATCATATATTAAAAACTAATAATGTGGATAAGGTAAATCTTATGGGTATTTGTCAGGGAGGTACTTTCTCTAGTATTTATTCTTCCCTATATCCAGAAAAGGTTAAAAATCTAGTTACTATGGTAACTCCTATCGATTTTGGTGTGGATGAAGGACTACTTTTCAAGTGGGGAAAACACTTAAATATAGATAATATGGTAGATGCCTATGGAGTATTACCTGGTGACCTGATGAATAGTGGATATTTAATGTTAAAGCCTTTCCAATTGATGCTAGATAAATATGTAAATCTTGTAGATAATATTCATAAACCTGATATTATGACCAACTTCATCAGAATGGAAAAATGGATATTTGATAGTCCTGGCCAAGTTGGTGAAACCTTAAGACAATTCGTTAATGATCTTTATAAAGGTAATAAATTGGTAAAGGGTGAACTAAAACTTGGAGATAAAGAAGTTAATCTTAAAAATATCACCATGCCTCTTTTAAATATTTACGCTGAATATGATCATTTGGTTCCACCTAGTTCTAGTGCAGCATTAAATGATTTAGTTTCTAGTACAGATAAAGAACTTGCTTCTTTCTCTGTAGGACATATAGGTATGTACGTTAGTTCTAAATCTCAAAAGGAAATTGCTCCTAAATTAGCTAATTGGTTGTTAGAAAGAGACTAAGTAAAAGGGCTATGAAAATTCATAGCCCTTTTAATTCATTTACTATATCTTCTCTTAAATTAGCTAGCTTGTCAAAATCCATACTTTCCACATAAAACTTTTCTAAGCTCTTATGTAGCCTTTTAGCAGCCTTAAGTTCTTCTATACCAACTTCAATTAAGTCCTTTACATAGGATCTGTCTTCTTTTAATTGATTTTTATGTCTTTTTAATATATCTTTATCTAAAAATTTATCTAAATTTATAGTCTCATGATTTTCCTTTTGAAATTTATGGCTAATGGTAAAAGCCATATTCATATTTTCTATTATTATAGTTTGTACTAGATTTGGATTTAATGGATTATGATAAAATACTACTCCATATCCCTTTCTTTTAGCAACTCTCCCTATTTCCTTCATATAATTACTAGAAGCCTCTGATAAATGACTTTTAATATATGTTACCCTTGTACCTTTTAGGAGATTATCATAAAAATCTACTATTCCTTCTGATGACAAAGCACTGCCAAAATAGTGTTTTTCTTCTCCCTTCTCATCTAGATTAGAGGTCATGATTTCTTCAATTTTATCATCTAAATTCTTATAAAAATCCTTGTGCTTAAAATATCTCTTTAAAATCTCTTCACTGGAAAGACTTATTGTTTTAGCTCCATTAAAGTACTTGTATGCCCTTTTAATTGAGGATGATATTTCATTTTTAGTACTGATAATTTCATTTTGTGATCTTTGAATTTCATCTTCACTCCAAAATTCACCAAAATTTAATATTCGCCCCACTATGCCAGGATACATGGGTTCTACTGCATGTACTCCTGTTCCATCTAAAAACACGATTTTTAATTTTGGGATTACTAGTCCATCTAGGGAGTCTTTGTCAAAAGAACAGTGGTGATATTCCACATCATATTCCATATCTATCATAGCCTGTCCAATTTTTTTCATAAAGGATGATTTACCAGTTCCTGGCCCACCCTTTATTATATACACTCTTTTAGGATCTTTACCTATCATATAATCAAAATATGAGTAAAATCCGTCACCTGAATTAGCAGCTGGAAATATATGCTTAATTTTTACTTCTTTCATATTCTAGTTCTCCTTTTTAATCATCTCCTTTTATTTTTTACAAAATTTCCTTTATATATTAGGCTTTTCATTAATTATTCTATAAAGTTCCATTTAATTTCTATTACCTGTTTTTTATTTGTTTTATCTACTTTATATATTTTTATAAAATCTATCAATTCATTAATAATAAAATGATTTAACTTTTTAATTTCTTCATTAAAAGTTCCATTATGATTTTCTTTTACATCTTTAATTTCTTTAATCTTATATTCAATATTTTCCACATGGTTTAATAACTTATTCCTATCATCCATAATCACTTCTTTTATGATACTGAATTCTCTTTCATCTATTCTCTCCTCTATTTTATCTATATAGAGTTTTTTCAAATTCATTTTAGTTTTATTTAATTCAACCATAATATTTTTATATTTTTTTTCTAATATTTTCAACTCTAATTCTTTTTTTTCATTGTTATTGCAAATAAAAAAAAGTCTATCCCTATCTACTTTCCTTAAATGAAAGTTTATTCTATCTAGTATTATTTTTTTTAACTTATCAACTCTTATACTAGTACTTTTCTTTTCATTTAAGCATCTTAAGTATTCTTTTTCACCAACTTTAACATAAGTTAGTTTCCCACCACATTCACCACATATTACTTTTGAAAAAAACATATGGCTTTTACCCGTCTTAGTTATCCTACTTTTTTCATCTAATTTTTTTTGTACAAATTGAAAATGATTTTTGTCTACAATAGGTTCATGTACATTTTTTACTACTACCCAGTTTTCTCTTGGTATATTAATGACTTTACTATCCTTATAATTAATTTTCTTCCGTTTCCCCTGTACCATATTTCCTATATATACTTGGTTTCTCAAAATTCTCTTTACAGTAGTCTTATTCCACTTACTAACTTTTGAAGGATTCCTATAGTTGTATCCACATTTTATTTTGTACCTACTAGGGCTTAGTATATTTTTTTCATTTAATATTTTTGCAATTTTATTTGTACTATTACCTTCCATATATAATGTAAATATATTTTTAACGGTCTGTGCTGCCTCCTCATCAATTATCAACTTATTTTTGTCCTTCATGTCCTTTTTATATCCAAAGGGCGCAAATGCCCCTATAAACTTCCCATCCCTTTGTTTTACATGAAGGGTTGCTTTAATAGCTTCACTAATATCTTCTGAATACCATTCGTTCATTAAACTATTTATTTGCCTTGTTTTCTTATTTTTTTTATCCCTTGTATCCACATTATCAGTCACACTTACAAATCTTATATTCCACTGTATGAACTTGTTATGAAGATATTTTTCTATAGTCTCTATATTTCTAGAAAATCTTGATTGATGTTTGCAAAGGATTATATTAAAATTTCCTCTCTTTCCATCTTCAATCATTCTAATAAAATTAGGCCTATGATCATTAAGGCCTGAATAGTCATCATCTATGTAAATTTTATATATTGACCAATTTTTATCTGTAGCATATTGAATTAATAGTTTTTTCTGATTCTCTATACTTTCACTAAATAGGCCAAATTTATGATTATCTTCATCACTTAATCTACAATATATGGCAACCCTATCCATAAAATCACTCTGACTCTCCCATCTTTTCTCTCTCTATCCTTTCTAAAATTACTGCAAAGACTTCTTCCTTAATTCTTTCTTCACCATATTTATCCACTACTATATATTTTATATCTTTCATATAATCCCCCTCATAAATTATATGAAAGATACATTTTGTCCTAGAAGAAATGAAAACATAAAAAAGTTACCTGAAAATAGATGATTTCCATGTTGTTAACAAAATATATAAATTTATAACTATAAAAAAGTCATGCGACCTATGATTCGTTATGGAACCCTATGTTTCCCTTCGACGATTGGTATCGCAATCTGAACACCCTCCTTTAAAGAGGCAGGGGATGTTCCCCTACAACCCCTTCTTTTTTTACTTATCCACAGTTTTTAAAATTTATAATTTCCTAGTAAGTAAAAAAATGGCTAAGTTCATAGAACCTAGCCATCTTAAATATAATTCTTTCCAGTAAAATTATTAAATTTTAAATTCCTCTAAAAGGTTTTCCAATTCATGTGCCAATTGTGATAACTCTCCACTAGAGATTGCCATTCCTTGTACAGATGTACTTTGCTCTTCTATAGATGCAGATGCTTCCTGTGTTGAAGCAGCATTTTCTTCAGCTATGATAACTAAGTTATCCATTATAGTTAAAATTGTATTTTTCCCGCCTTCTAAGGTCTGTCCGGAATCATTTAATCCCTGAATTGCTCCTTTAGATGTTTCTACACCAGATGTTATTTTATCATATCTTTCTTCTATATTTTTCACACTTTCAGATTGCTTTTTAACTATTTCATTTACAACCTCAACTGATTCAGAAACAATCTCAAAATTAATCATAAGCTCCTTTATTACATTATCTATTTCTTTAGTAGAACTTGTAGACTGTTCTGCTAATTTTCTAATTTCTTCAGCCACTACAGCAAATCCCCTACCATGTTCTCCTGCACGAGCCGCTTCTATAGCTGCATTTAATGCTAATAAATTAGTTTGTTCTGCTATTTGAGCAATAACGGCACTAGCTGCCCCTATTTTCGTGGAGCTCTTATTAGTTTCTATACTAGCTTTATGTATATCATGTGCTGCTTCCCTTGTGGCTTTAGTTTTTTGAACTAAATCATTTAATGCTTCTAATCCTTCTTCTACATTTTTATCTATCTGGTTAGAACTCCTATTTAATTCATCTAAATAACTTTGATTCATACTTACAATATTTCCTAAGATAGATGCATTTTCTGTACCCATTTGAGTATCTTCCGCCTGACTATTTGCATTAGATGCAATACCTTCTATAGTTTTAGCAATTTCTTCTGTCATAGATGAAGTTTCCTGTGATGAGTTTGATAGTTCTTTAGATGATTGGATCACTTTAGAAGAACTTTGTTCTATTTCTTTTAAAATTGTTCTTAGGTTATCTGTTATAGATTGAACTGCCCGTCCTATTTCACCAATCTCATCTTTCCTATTAGTTAATTTTATATGTACATTTTCTCTGATATCTAAATTAGCAACTCTATTTGCCGCTTTAGATACTTGTATCATAGGTGATTGTATATGCTTTGCCATTAAAAATGTTATCATAAGGCCAAATATTAATGATGAAGGTATAATTATAACCATCCTCTTCTCTATCTTCTTTAATAGTAAGAGGCCTTCTGACTCCTCTACTATATCAGAATCCCCATTTTTATCTATATCCTCATGGACTACTTCATTTAGTTTATTTTCATTTATTACGTCCTTTTTAATGGTATAGTAAAAAAATCCAGATATTAATATTATTGGTATTAGTCCTGTGACTATAAACAATGTTATTAACTTATATTTCATTTTAAAATTTTGCACCATATCACTCCTTAAATTTAAATACATAATGCATAAATAATGAGGATTTTCAAATTCCCCTTATTCTTTTCCTCTTAGCTGACTAATCTACAGTATTTTTTAAGATAAAATTTCCGGCAATTGTAATTAGAAGATATACATACGCCATTGCCATGTTGATAATGATTATCATTTCCGCATTTTATTATATACCTATACTTTTATTTTGTAAATATCAAATTGTAATTTATTTCTATTTTTTGTAATCTTTATTAAAATTATAGATTAAATAATCATAAATTTACTACCCCACACTTATATAAATGTATACTTATTAGTTATTTTTTTAAGTTCCATTTAATCTCTATTTCCTATTTTTTATTTATTCTATGGAAAAAGAAATAAAAACTGCTTCCTTTACATTAGAAGCAGTTTTATAGTTTTAAATAAATTTATTTTTCTATTGGTGTCATTATATTGAAGTCTGGATCAATTTTATCTTGTACCCATAAGAATAGGAGCCACTTACAAATATCTCCCTTTACTATAATTGATGAACTATCTGGTTTGTTATTTGTTGTTGCTAGTTCATATAATGTGTCCTTTGACATTGTAACTGTTACATCAGCATCCTGAGCAAGCTCATTACTTAAATATCTAAAAATTCCTCGTTTAACTTCAGTAGATGCCACTTCTTTTCTATCTGGAATTATGAAGTTTATTTTGTAATCAAAGTCTCCAGCCTTTAATCCATCTATTCTAATAGACAGTAAATACAAAACGTTCTCAAGGGGTAATGCATTTAAAACATCATCTGTTATAAAAGTACCTGCCATTGGAATCTTGCCAAAACGTAGTTCCCAAGCTCCCATTAAATATTCATTTCTCCAAGGTCCTGATTCAGCTATATATCCAAGTTGCTCTAATGCATCAGCACACAAAAGCTTTGCATCCCTATTATTAGGATTTGCATAAATAACTTGTTTTGTTACTTCTGCCACCCATTGATATTCTCCATCCTGGAATGATTTCTTTGCCTTTTCTATAACAGAATCTTCTCCTCCCATATATTCTACGTATTTTTTTGCTGAGTCCTCTGGAAAAAGTTTATTTAAATCTACTGGATTTCCATTATACCAACCTATATACCTTTGGTAAATAGCCGTTACATTATGATTCACCGTTCCATAAAATGGACTATTGTACCATTCCTCACTTAAAGTCTTTGGAAATTTAACCATTCTTCCAACATCATCTATAGTATACCCTTGATTTATCAATCTTAAGGTTTGATCGTTCATGTATTGATATAAATCCCTTTGTTTTTCTAAATAGTCTATACAGTACTTATTCCCATGTCTAGGCCAGTTATGGACTTCAAATACGGATTCTAGACTACTTCCAAATAAATCTATTGCCTGTTGTATATACTTAGCCCAGGCAACTGGATCCCTAACCTTTGCTCCCCTTAGTGTGTATATATTATGAAGGGTTGCAGTACAATTTTCTGCAATACATAGAGATTTTTTACTTGGAATATATATATTCATTTCTGCTGGTGCTTCCGTATTTGGAGTTAATTGAAATTGCATAGTTACTCCATCAATTGTTTTCTCTACATATTCTTCATTTCCCTTTAATGTTATCTCTTCAACGTTCTTTGTAAGGGTATATGTTCCTAAAGAGGCATATTTACCAATTCCACAATCGATTTGGCCTTTTTTGTCCCGTGGCAATATTTCACCATACATATATATGCCACGACGTGACATGGCAACTCCAGCATTAACATTTTCTTCTATTACTGCATCGGAAAATCCACTTGGTACATATACTTTTATATCTTCTTTTGTGCAACTATCTAATACACCTAAGACTCCTCCGTAATGGTCCACATGGGAATGGGTAATTATTATGGCACTAATAGGTATATCTCCAAAGTGTTTATTAACCAAACTTATAGCAGCTTCTGCCGTTTGCATTGAAGTTAAACATCCAATTACAATCCATCCTGTACTTCCCTTAACTAAACTCATATTGGCAAGGTCAAAACCTCTAACCTGATATATACCATCTGTAACTTTAAATATTCCTGAATTTAAGTTTAACTTTCCCTGCTCCCAAAGCTTTGGATTAGCAGTATAAGGCATTTTATCCTTAAGTAAAAAAGCATACCTCTCTAAATCCCATACAGGTATCGGACTATCATCTCTTCGGATTACAGGTAACCCGGCATTAACAACTACATTTTCTTTTGCCAGCTCTTCCTCTATTTTTAATTTATCAAAATCTATATTCTTATATACCTCTTCATTTATTAACATGGTTTTGAGAGTAGCATCTTTTCTAGAAGGGTTAAGCTTTTTATTTTTATCCATAATGTTACCTCCTTTATTCCATTACTTTAGTTTATGTCCATGTCCTAGTACATGTTCCTACTTTTAAAATATATAAATATATCGCTTCTAATTTAAACATACATAGCCTATTACCTATGAGGTGAAATAAATTGAAAATACTTGAGAGTGTGGAACATGACAACATACTATGATGCAAACAGCTGTGAATCTTCTACCCTAAATATAATCTACATAGTTTATAAAGTCATAGTGACTTCACTCGAAAGATTTTTTGATTTATTGAACTGAAATAGGTCCACAAAAGTTAATTTTACACATAGCTTTTCTATATTTATCTAATAAAAAAACTATGTTGCTGGAAGAATGATTTTAACCAAATCTTCCAGTAACATAGTCCTTAGTTTTTTCATTTGTTGGATTATTAAATACCTCTTTTGTATCTCCGTATTCGATTAGTTCTCCCATTAAAAAGAATGCCGTATTGTCAGATATTCGTGTAGCTTGAGCCATGTTATGAGTAACTATTACTATGGTGTAGTTTTTTTTCAGCTCTTTAATAAGTTCTTCTATCTTTAAAGTGGCAATAGGATCTAATGCAGATGTAGGTTCATCCATTAACAACACATCAGGTTCCACAGCTAGAGCTCTAGCTATACATATACGCTGTTGTTGTCCTCCTGATAGTCCTAATGCATTTTTATTTAATCTATCCTTTACTTCATCCCATATTGCTGCCCCTCTTAATGACTTTTCCACTATTTTATCTAATTCTTTTTTGTTTGTGATTCCATGTATTCTAGGTCCATATGCTATATTGTCATATATGCTCATTGGAAATAAATTGGATTTTTGAAATACCATTCCAACCCTTTTTCTCAGATCTGTAATGTCAATATCACTAGCATATATATTTTCTTTCTCTAATAAAATTTCTCCATCTATTTTCACATTATTAACTAGGTCATTCATTCTATTTAAAGTCTTTAAAAAAGTAGACTTTCCACAACCTGAAGGACCAATTAACGCAGTTACCTTATTTTCAGGTATTTCTATATTTATATCTTTTAATGCTTTAAAGCTACCATAATGTAAATTTAAATCTTTTATAGAAAATTTAGTATTCATGAAAATCCCTCCCTTTACTTAGCATATTTAAACACTTTAGTTATTTTATGTGCCATTATGTTAATAAGCACTACTAGCATTATTAATAGAGTTGCCGTAGCAAATGATTCCTCAAAGGAAACTCCTTCTTTAGCTAGAACATATAGGTGAACAGAAAGACTTCTTCCAGAACTAAATATGCCCTCTGGTACCCTAGGAACCATTCCTGCTGTTAAGTATACAGCTGCCGTCTCACCTACAATTCTTCCTATAGTTAAAATTACAGCTCCCATGATTCCAGGTATTGCACTTGGTAGCACAACCTTTCTTATGGTAGTTAATTTAGTTGCACCTAATGCTAGAGATCCTTCTCTATAAGCCATAGGTACAGATTTTAAAGCTTCTTCTGAAGTTCTTATTATGGTAGGTAATACCATAATACTTAAGGTTATGGATCCTGCTAATATGGAAAATCCAAACTTTAAAAAAGTTACGAAAAATATCATACCAAACAATCCAAATATTATGGATGGTATCCCTGCTAAAGACTCTACTGCAAATCTAATAAACTTAATAAATTTTCCTTCTTTAGCATACTCTACTAGATATATGGCAGCACATATTCCTATAGGAACAGATATGCTTATGGATGATAAAATAATATAACACGTACTAATTACCATTGGAAAGATGCCACTTAAAAAGTGTAAGTTTATGGCTCCTATCCCCTTTGATACTATATAACCTATTATTGAAAGAAATATTGCACTAGTTAGCAAAGCTCCTCCAATCACCACATTTTTCAATATTTTATCCTTAACTTTTTTCATTACGCTTCACTCCTATATACAGTAAAAGTAATTAAACAATTCAGTAACATTATGAACATGAAAAGTACAGCTCCTGTAGCAAATAAGGCTTCTTGATGTAATCCAAAGGCATATCCCATTTCTATGGCTATATTAGCCGTTAGTGTACGAACTGGTGCCACTATGGATTTAGGAATAAGAGGTGTATTTCCAGCTACTAGGATTATTGCCATAGTTTCACCTACTGCTCTTCCTATACCTAGTATTACAGATGTTAATATTCCTGACTTTGCCGCTGGTAGTATAACTTTAAAGACAGTCTCCATATAAGATGCTCCCAATGCAAGTGATCCTTCTTTATAAGCTTTTGGCACTGCTTTTATACTACTCTCAGAAATACGAGTAACAGTTGGAAGTATCATAATCCCTAGCACTATACCACCTGCTAATAAACTATTTCCTCCTCCAGGACCACCTAATGTATCGTTGATGAAAGGAACTATAACCATCAGACCGAAAAATCCATATACAACAGATGGAATAGCACTTAATAACTCTACTATGTTTTCAACTACTTTAGCATACTTCTTATTTCCCACTTCTCCTATATAAACAGCTGTACACACTCCAATTGGAACTCCTATTACAATTGCTAATATAGTTACTAATATAGAACCTATAATCATAGGAAATATTCCGTATAAATCTGCCGATGGCATCCACTCTCCACCTATGAAGAAGTTTTTCACTCCAATTTCATAAATTGCCGGTAGACCTTCTACAAAGATATAGGCACTTATAATGAAGACCCATAGAATACTTACTACTGCACTGAATTTAAATAAATTTGTAAATACATATTCTATAATATCTTCCTTTTTAATCGAAAGTCTTTTTCCTTTTATTGTTTTTCTATCCACTAATCTGCCTATAAACTCAGACATTTTAATCAGCTCCTTTATTTTCTTGACCTAGTTTTATTTTAGACCCTTTTTATTATGTTATATTAAATTCAATGTAAAGTTTTTGTTAAGTTTTGTAGTATTTTTAATAAAAAAACATAATATAGCTTTGGAAATTTATAGTCTTCTAGTAATTAAAAAACACTATTAAAGGTTTTTCTACCTTTAATAGTGTTTTTTACTTCACAGAAAGTTTGTATCCTACTCCCCTTAAAGTTCTAATATAAGAGGAAACCTTACTACCTTCTAATTTTTTTCTTAAATTTCTAATATGTACATCTACTGTTCTAGTTTCGCCATAATAGTCATAACCCCATATTTTCTCTAAAAGACTCTCCCTAGTAAATACTTTTTCCTTGTTTTTAACTAATAATAGTAGTAATTCAAATTCCTTCTTTGGAAGATCTATCTTCTTATCATCTATACTCACTTCACGAGATTCTTCATTTATTTTTATATCTTCTATAATTATTTCCCCAGTTTCCTCTTTCTTTTCCTCATACGATTCACTTCTTCTTAAGACGGCTTTTATCCTAGCTATTAATTCTCTAATCCTAAAGGGTTTAGTTATGTAATCATCTGCCCCCACTTCCAGTCCAATAACTGTGTCAATTTCTTCTCCTTTTGCCGTAACCATTATAACTGGAAGATTTTTTTTCTTCTCTTTAATTATTTTTAAGGTCTCTATTCCATCTAAAATAGGTAACATTACATCTAAAAGGACTAAATCTATATTTTGATCTAATTTTCCTATGGCCTCTTGCCCATCTTCTGCAGTAACAACTGAAAATCCATTGCTTTCTAAATTATATTTTAAAAGTTCTAGTATATGAATTTCATCATCAACAACTAATATATTTTTTTCTTTCATGTTCTCACCGCCTCTATATTATTAATTCCCACTTACTATAATAATATAATAATATTAAATCCATGTTAAATTCCGGTATTTTTAAAGAAGGTTCAACCCTATTAGGGTTGAACCTTCTTTTATCTATTTATTCACAGATATATATTTTTTAGCCACTATTTCTTGTCCCTTTTGGCTCATGATAAAGTCTAAATAAGCTTTTACTTCTTCACTAACTTCTCCGTTAGTTAACATAAGTAGTGGTCTAGATATTGTATATTCTCCACTTTTAATAGTTTCAACAGAAGGCTCTACACCATCAACATTAACAACTGAGATACTTTCATCTACATATCCTAGTGAAACATATCCTATAGCATATTCTTTGCTAGCCACGTTTGCCTTTACTGCACCATTACCTTCTGCTACTAGGGCGTCCCTCTTTACGATACTTACTTTTTTACCTTCTGCATTTTTTTCTTGTAACTTAGCTAATTCTTCAAAGGCACCTCTAGTACCAGATCCAGCTTCTCTACTTACAACAATGATGTTAGCATCGTCTCCACCAACTTCACTCCAGTTAGTGATCTTTCCTGTAAATATATCCTTCACTTGATCCTTCGTTAACTCAACCTTATTTTTAGGATTAGTTACAACGGCAATTCCATCATATGCAATAACATGTTCTGTTAAATTCCATTCTTTTTCCTTTTCTTTTAATTGTCTTGATGCCATACCTATATCTGCACTTTTATCATACGCTGCCTTTACTCCTGCTGATGAACCTATTCCCTGTACATTTATTTTAATATTAGGATTTTCCTTTTCAAATTCATCTGCCACACTTTGTGCTACAACTGTTACTGTAGTAGACCCTATTACTTCTACTTCTTTATTTTCCACTCCTGCTTCCTTCTTAGATCCACATCCTACTAATGTTGCCATTAAAAGGCCTATAATTAATACTGACTTCATTATTTTTTTCATTTCTTATTTTCCTCCCTTTATTTAAAGCTTTTATTTGCAACTTTTTTTTACTACACTAATAAATTAACATCCTATTGTTAGGCTAAAATAAAGGAAATGTAAATTCTATGTTAAGATGAAGATTAATTTTAAGAAACACTAGCATGTGGTGCTGTTCCATCTAAAAACGCAACCTTTAACTTTGGAATAACTAGACCATCTAAAGAATTGTTGTCTGAAGAACACTGATGAAACTCCACATCATATCCTAGGTCTACCATCTCATATCCTAATTTCTTCATAAAAGATGACTTGCCAACACCAGGCCCACCTTTAATAACATATTTTCTATTAGCAGATGTATCTATTATATGGTCATAATATGAGTAAAAACCCTTTCCTGTATTGCCCCCTGGAAACACACGCTTTATATGGCCTTTTTTTACCATAATACTACCTCCTTAATAATATATTTTTCCTCATACTAATCAGATTATTTAGTTTCATATAGTATGGTGCAAGTCCTGTCATAAAAATATATAAAATACCAAATAGTTTCCTATATATATGCTTTTTTATTTGACAAAGGACAATAATAGTAATAATATCATTTACAGACTACTATTATTAGTACATTTTAATAGGAAAAGGAGTTTATTTATGAATTGTAAATTTCTAATAATTCAAGAAAATATAAATACTATTAATTTTTTAAAATCCATAATATTAGATGAAACTTTAGGAAACATTGTAGAAATACTACAAAAGGGCAAATATGCTTCTGAAGAAATATTATTTTATAAACCAGATATAGTAATCATTGATTATCGGATAGGTAAAAAAAATGCTCTCGAGATAGTAAAGGAAGTCCATTCACAAGAAAAAAATATTACCTTTGTATTATTTTCCTACGAACATGATGAAGAGATCATTTCAAAATCCTTTAAATCAGGAATCAGATTTTTCATTAGGAATCCTATAACTTATACGGAAATGTACTATACCTTAAAAGAAATATGCAATCACATACAATTGGAAAAAACTTTGTCCATAATTAAGGGAGCCCTTTCTAATACTACAGAAAAACCGCCTACTCCAGTTTTAGATTTACCAACACAAATTTCTAATATCTTAACCGATTTAGGAATAATTAGTGAAACTGGCACTAGGGATCTTATTCGTACTATAGAAATAATCTGTGAACATAAAAGGCATGGTTCTAGCATTAAATATCAACTACAAGATATATACCTGGAACTAGCTAAAGAAAAGTCCGAGGCAAATAGTCAATCTATAAATACCAAATCAATAGAACAACGAATTAGGAGATCTGTCTTAAAAGCTCTCCATTCCATAGCTCAATTGGGAATTGATGACTATTATAATGCCAAATTCAATGAATATGCCACAAGATTATTTGACTTCAAACAAGTAAAACAGGAAATGTTACATATAAATGATTCTAATCAAAGTCGTGGAAAAGTGAATATCAAAAAATTTATTGAAGGAATTATATCTTGTTTGAATTTTTAGATAATTGAATGCACTTATTCATCTTCCCACTTTCTATTGAATAATTTAAATTTTATGTGTCAGAAAGTGTAGGATTTTGTTATTTTACGTATATTTCCAATATAATAGGATATGTAAGTAACAACAAAATTCAAGGAGGTTGACAAAATGATATTTGAACTAGATATGATACAAACTACGGCACTAGCTGTTGTTGTATTACTTGTAGGACAGTTTATAAGAAAAAGAGTTAGTTCTCTAGAAAAATTCTGTATTCCTGCCCCTGTTATAGGTGGACTTATTTTCGCAATACTTTCTTTAGTTTTAAAACAAGCTGGTATTTTAGAATTTAACTTTGATGGTACTCTTAAAAAAGTACTAATGACTGCATTCTTCACTACAGTAGGTTTTACTGCTAGTTTTAAATTATTAAAAAAGGGTGGAGTTCAAGTTCTTATGTTTTTAGGACTAGCAACTGTACTAGTTACACTTCAAAACATCGTTGGTGTTAGTTTAGCTAAGGTTTTCGGACTTAACCAATTATTAGGTCTTTCTACAGGTTCTGTTCCAATGACTGGAGGACACGGAACATCAGGTGCATTTGCTCCTTTATTTGAAAATGCAGGTGCAAGTGGTGCTACCACTGTAGCCATGGCTTCAGCTACTTTCGGACTTATCTGTGGTAGTATGCTTGGAGGACCAATTGCAAAGAGATTAATCGAAAAGAACAATTTACTTAAAGCCTGTAAAAATTCAGATGGAAATGAAAAGGTTTCCACAACTGAAAAAGTGGCATCAACACTTATTCCAGAAAATTTATTCTCTGCAGCAATGCAAATTATAATAGCAATGGGATTAGGTACAGTATTATCATCTTTATTACAAAAGACTGGTATGACATTCCCATCTTATATAGGTGCCATGTTCGCAGCAGCTATAATGAGAAATATTTCAGATGCAGTAGCTTCATATGAATTACCATCTGAAGAAATTGATATACTTGGAAACATATCTTTATCATTATTCTTAGCAATGGCTCTTATGGGATTAAAATTATGGCAATTAGCTGACTTAGCAGGCCCAATGCTTGCAATGTTAGTAGCTCAAGCAGTACTTATGGCTACATTTGCATACTTCGTTACATTCAACTTAATGGGTAGAAACTACGATGCTGCCGTATTAGCTGGTGGTCACTGTGGTTTCGGAATGGGTGCTACTCCAAATGCAATAGCAAACATGGAAGCTATTTCATCTAAGTATGGACCAGCTCCAGCAGCATTCTTTATTATCCCTCTAGTAGGAAGTTTGTTCATAGATTTCTTCAATGCAGGTATAATAACATTCTTTATGAATTTAGTTAGATAATTTCAAAAAAAATTTTAAAAAAGCTTTGTCTAATTAGACAAAGCTTTTTTTAGTATGGTTTTTTTCACCTTCGGAAATACTATTTTTGAGGTGATTATATGTTTAAAAGCAAAAACTTTTTTGTTTTCATATTAATAACTGCCATGTTATTCACATCAACAGCTTGTACTAAAAAGGCCAAGAAACCTAGTCCCGAAGAAGAAGAAGCAAAAAAAATACCTGAAATTATAAAGGAACTAGAAAAACAAATTTTGACAGTTACATATATGGCAGATTTAGTGCCATATTATGAAAGGTCAGTTAAACAAAGGGAGGAATTAGCAAAAAAAGAACTGCAGGAAGAAATTTTAAAAAAGGGTTCTACCTCTAAAGAATCTAATTCTAAATCTTCCGAAGAATCTGGTGATAGTAAGGAATCTGGCGGCTCTGAAGAAGGCGGTAAAGAGGGAGGAAAATCACCTAATCAAGTCCAAGATAAACCTGATCCTTTAATGTTTCAGGAAATGCTATTAGCTGATGTAATAAAAGAAGAAAAAGTTTTAGAAGAAGATAAAGATGCTAAAAAAGTTCCTCAAGATTTAAATGAAGTTTGGAAGAAAATAAGTGATACGGTTATAAAGCTTCATCAAACTTGGAATACCTTAGAACCTATGCTATTATCAAAAAATGCCGCTTCTGTGTCTATACTTGAGTTTGATAAGAATCTGGAGTTATTAACTAAACATTCATTGAACCATGATTATTTTAATACTATTTTACTATCTAACAGATTGACTTATTGTCTTGCTGAATTTACGGCCTATGGTAAAGCTAAAATTCCACCAACCGTATATTCTCTTAAATATTTTTTACGTGATTCCATCTTAAAGGCTGCTAAGGGAGATTTTGCAGGGTCTAAAGAGGATCTAGCAATCATAGAAGCTCAAAGCGTTAATGTGAAAAATAAACTAAAGGGAAAAAATGCTAAGATAATCATTGAAAAGTTTGAAGCTTCTATAAAAAATTTAAACGATGCCATTGATCAAAAGGATGTTAATCTAATCAAAATAAACGCCAGTATAGTAATGAAAAATGTAATTTCCATGGCTAATGATATAGAATCTCAAATTTAAAAAAGTCTTCCAAAAGGAAGACTTTTTTACTTACTAGGGAACCATAAGGTCGCATATGAAGTATGCTTTTTTATTTTTCTGGTGCAGGTGGCATTTTTCTTTTATGTTCTGTTTTTCTATGTAGATTTTCTATAACTTCTCTGTCCTTTTGTGGAATTTCTTTTCCTTCTATTAAATCATCTATCATATCGTACGTTGTACCCATTTCCTTTTCGTCTGTTTGTCCTTCCCATAGGCCAGCTGATGGGGCTCTATCTAATACACTCTTAGGTACGCCCAATACTCTAGCCCACTCATATACGTCTCTTTTTAATAGGTTAGCAATCGGTAGTATATCTACTCCACCATCTCCATATTTAGTAAAATATCCTGTATATACTTCAGCAGCATTATCAGTTCCTGCCACTAAATAATTTTTAGTATTAGCAATAGCATATATAGTACTCATTCTAAGTCTAGCTCTTAAATTAGCATCACTTAATCTTGCTGGTGTTTTATCATCTATAAGATTTTTGTCCATTAAATTATTTGTAATTTGGTCGAATAAACTTTCATGAATTTGAGTTAAGTCCACTTCTACAGAGTCAATGCCACAACCATTAACCACAGCTAATGCATCTTCTTTGTCTTTAGGATTACTTTTACAAGGCAGTATTACTCCTATAGAATTATTAGGGCATGCCTTTTTAATTAAATAAGCCACTACTGCAGAATCTATACCACCAGAGACCCCTACTATTAACCCTTTAGTCCCCGATTCATTAACCATTTTTCTAAGCCACTGTACTACTTTATCAATATCTTTTTCTATATGTTTTTTCATCATGAATCTTTCCTTTCTTTTTTCCTATATGTTGAATTATACCATACAAAAAAGATTTTTTAATAGGGTTTTTAGTTATTATAAGAGAAAAAGCATGGGCCTATTCACCATGCTTTTTCTCTTATTATCCTTCATATAACGATGTACTTAAATATCTTTCCCCATAATCAGGTGCTATTACTACTACTTTTTCTTCTTTCTTCATGTCCTTAGCAACTTTAATAGCGGCAGCTATGGCTGCTCCTGAAGAAATCCCTACTAATAGACCCTCTTCTTTCGCAACTCTTCTTGCCATTTCTATAGCTTCTTCATCTCCTATCTTAACGATGGAGTCGATGACAGACATATCAAGTATTTTAGGGATGAAACCTGCCCCTATTCCCTGAATCTTGTGTGGTCCTGGCTTTTCTCCTGATAGCACTGCTGAAGCAGATGGTTCTACTGCTACTACGTTTAACTCTTTTATTTTTTCTTTTAAAGTCCTACCTAGACCTGTTACAGTTCCACCAGTTCCTACCGCTGATACTAAGGCGTCCACTTTCCCCTCCATCTGTTCATATATCTCAAGGGCCGTAGTTAAAGAATGAGCTTCTGGATTTCCAATATTCTCAAATTGCTGTGGCATGTAATAATTTTCATTTTCCCTTACTAACTCTCTAGCTTTGCTTATAGCTCCATTCATTCCAAGAGCTCCTTCTGTAAGAACCAATTTAGCCCCAAAGGCCTTAAGTAACTTTCTTCTTTCTATACTCATGGTATCAGGCATAACTAATATTACCTCATAACCCTTTGCAGCTCCAATCATGGCTATACCTATACCTGTATTTCCACTAGTAGGTTCTACTATTACAGCACCTTCCTTTAAATGACCTTCTTTTTCTGCTCTTAATATCATATTTAAAGCTACTCTGTCTTTTACACTACTTCCTGGATTGAAAGATTCTAGTTTTACATATATATTTGCACCATTATTATCTACTATATTGTTTAATTTTACTATTGGTGTCTTTCCTATTAATTCTGTAACATCTTTTACTACTCTCATATTATACACCCCTTTTTATTTCATTGTATTCCTATCGGAATTATTGTATTTATTTTATACTATTTTCTTTTTTAGGTCAATATACTCATAAAAATATTTTAATAGTTTAGACTAATATTAACCCTAGATTATTCATAAAAAGTTCAAAACTCTGCTACGTCCTTTTGATTCTAATGCATTCATCAAATTCTCCACGTACTGTCTTTATATGCCTTCGAACTTGATAAAAGCCTTATAAACCAAAACTACTTGCATATTTTCAAACTTTCTACAAATAATCTAGGTTAAACATTTGTATAGGAGATCATATGAAAAAAAACATATTATTTAGATTAATATTATTAGGATTTTTTGCTGGTTTAGTAAACGGCCTCTTTGGTTCTGGAGGAGGAACCATATTAGTGCCAGGCATGTTTTTCTTAACAGATATGGGACAACACAAATCTCATGCCACAGCCATATCTATTATTCTTCCTCTAACCATATTAAGTACATACATATATATGCAAAATGGAGACATAAACTGGCCTATTGCAATTAAAATTATATGCGGAAGTGTCATTGGAGCATATATAGGTGCAAAATTATTAAATCATATTCCTGGTAAAATACTCAGAAAATCCTTTGCCCTATTTATGTTAATTGCAGCCATAAGGATGGTGTTTTAATTGTTTTATATTGTAGTAGGTTTATTCTCTGGAATAATGGGAGGAATGGGAATAGGCGGAGGTACCATATTAATTCCTGCCCTCATAATATTTACAACTTTAAATCAGCAACAATCTCAAGGGCTAAATTTACTTTGCTTTATTCCTGCAGCCATAGTAGCCTTCATAACCCATTTAAAAGGTGGAAATATAGAAACTAAGTTCTGCATACCATTAATAATAGCAGGCCTTCTAGGAGCTTTTTTAGGGGCTAATATGGCCATTAGAATCTCATCTGATCTCCTAAGAAGATTATTTGGAATTTTTTTATTTCTCATGGCCCTTTATGAGTTTTTTTACAAAGGAAAAAAATAAAGGGGCTATCTCAGAACAATTTAGTTACATGAATAAATAGAACCAACAAAAAAGAGCTTTAAAGCTCTTTTTTCTGTAATGTTATATCATCTTTATCTTCTTTAACAGAAATTTCGAGTCCTCCAAATTTACCTGCTAACGCATTATATAGTACTGCAAATAAAGCTCCAAAAACACCATATATAATAGCCATAAATACAGACATAATAATGTATGCAATACCAAAAAATGAAACTCCACTTTCACCTATTGCGGCACCCACTATGCTTGCACCAATTCCAACTATTAGCATAATTATAATAGGTATAATAGCAAAGTATAAAGTCGTTTTAAAAGCACTTTTAGGTTCAACTCTTTTAATTTCTAAATGTTTCATTTCTATTCCTCCTAACTAATTATTATTACTATATGCAATCCAATGATTTTAAATTCTGAAAAAGCTATCTCAAAATAGAAATTACTTTCTATTTTGAGATAGCTTTTTTATAATTTATGGTAATTCAACTAATACACACTTATCATATACAAAATTTAGTTTCAATTCTTTAGCTATTTCTTTAGTTTCTTCATTAAAGGCGCCAGGCTGTGCCCATATGTAATCAATATCCATGTCCTTAATATTTTCAAGGGATTTATTAGTTATTTTAGGATTAACTATGATACTTACACATTCTACCTTCTCAGGAAGAGAATCTATAGAATCATAACACTTATTTCCTTCTATTTCATTACAATTAGGGTTTACACCATATACCTCATACCCCTTGTCCTTTAATCTTTTGTACACCTTATATCCAAATTTGTTCACATTGTCAGAAGCTCCTATTACTGCCCAACTTTTCTTACCTAGCATAGTATTAACTAACTTTTCCATAATATAACCTTCCTTCTCATTTTTTTATGTAATACCCCTGTTCTTTAAATTTAATCTCATCTTGTAGTTTATCTAAATATAAAGTATCTAATATCTGAGTTTTAGTTTTTCCATTTGTAACATTTTTTACTATATTATCTAATTTTTCTGTTTCGTCTACTTTAGAATATACATATATGTTCACACCATCATCAAATTCTGTATCTTTTATAATATAGTTATTGTTCATAATCTCATTTTGCATTTTACCTAAAAGAGTATATTCTATTCTTATCTTTACAAAGTCATGTAACACCTTATTGATCACTTGACTCTTGTTTATCCCTAATTTAGCAGTACTAGTATAAGCTCTTACTAGCCCCCCTGTACCTAATTTAGTTCCTCCATAGTACCTCGTTACTACAATGGCCATATCTTTTATTTCTTCCCTTTTTATCATATCCAAAATAGGAAGTCCTGCCGTACCTGATGGTTCTCCATCGTCACTATATCTCTGTACTTCATAATTTTGTCCTAGTACGTATACGGGCACATTGTGAGTTGCAGTTTTATGTTGTTCCTTTATGCTATTTATAAAGGTGATGGCTTCTTCTTCAGTCTTTACAGGTTTTGCATAGGCTATAAACCTTGATTTTTGTATTATTTGTTCATCTTCTCCATATTCATATATGGTTTTATATTCGTTTATCAAAGCAAAATCCTCCTTGCATCTTTCTACATATAAATTAGTAAAAAGAGTAGTTTTCACTACTCTTTTACAATTATACCATCATTTCTTCTACAACTAAGGATTTAAATTTATTATATGATAAATGAACTAATGATTTATCTTGACTATACGTAATCATATCCAATGCTTTATCTATCTTAAAAAAACCTACATCTATAAAATCTAGTTCTTCATTCAAAACACAATCTTCATGTAGCGCTTTCATCAAATACCAATTAATTTCATTGCAAACGGGCTTTTGTCGCGAAATAGAAAAAAATTCGTAACAAGTATCTCCCACTGATGATACTATTTCCGCGTCTATTCCAGTTTCCTCTTTAACACGGTCAATAGCAACATCACAGGAAAGATCCCTATTACGAATTACACCTTTTGGAAGTATCCATTCACTTTTTTCATTTCTCAATAGAAGCACCTTATCATCTGAAAATACAACTCCACCAGCACAATTTCTAAACAGCATTGGAAACGCCTCCTTTTTATTTTATTATATAATATTATTGACAGAATTGATATAATTTTCTCAATTTTCTTTCAATTTTGTTATATTTATATTATATAATCTTTCTCTTCTTTATTTATATTATTAACTCTTTACAAAAAAAAATACCAAAAAACGGCTTAATATTTATTAAGCCGTTTCTATTTATTGGAATTTATTCACTTATCCTTTCTTTTCTTATTCTTTGGTCTATTTGTTGCACTGACTCTAATATGGCTCTTTTTACATAATTCTTCTCTTTGGCATTTTTTAGAATCTCATTTAATACTTCTTTTGATCTTCCATCTCCTATATGAGCTAATCCTTTCACCGCATATTGTCTTACTTGAGGATTAGAATCCCTTAAAAATTTCATTAAATAGGGTCTACTTTTTTCATGTTTTAACTTGCCCATGGCAGAACATGTAACTCTCCTAATATTCACAAAGGGATGATTTATCTCTCCATATATTAATGGAAGTAATTTTTTTATTCCAAGTTCTCCTATTATCCAGATTAAAGTCAATTTATCATCATAATTCTTAATATTAGGATAAGCCATATATATATCCTTTGCTAAGGATTTCTTTTCTTCCTTTGAAAGATTTAAAATTATTTTTTGCCTTTCATCCTTAGACATTTCAAGTAAATAATCTAATAATTTTTTCTCTTCCCTTTTATTGGAGCGAAATCTGGCCTTTGCATTTACTAGTTGTTTTTTCACTTCATTTAATCCAATATTTCTTATGCGACCTATGAGTTCTAAACTTTTGCCTTCCTTGTATAATAAATATGTTATAGTATCATCATCTAAATCTTGTATATTAGACCAGGAAAATTTTATTTTTTCCATTGTTACTCTCCTAACCTTCTATGATGTATTGGTTATATTTATTATAATCTATATTATCAAGTCTCGTCTTTACTAAAGTGCCATTTTCCACGTACTCTTGATTAGAAACATTAGTCTTATCGCATAAATAAGAAAGTACATTTCCCTTATCATAAGGTATTAATAAAGTTACTTCCTTCATATGTGAAAATATCTTTTCTTTTATCTTTTCTATTAGCTTATCTAATCCAATTTCTTTTGTCGCAGATATTTCTAGTGTATCATCATTGTCCTTTAAGATGTTATTATGCTCTAGTCTGTCTATCTTATTATAAGCTAATATAGTAGACTTATCTTCCACATCTAATTCCTTTAATACGGAATTAGTTACTCTCATTTGACCCTCATAATCTTCATTTGTACTATCTACCACATGGATTAATAAATCTGAATCTTGAACCTCTTCTAATGTAGCCTTAAATGCATCCACTAAGTCATGGGGTAATTTACTTACAAAGCCTACCGTATCAATTAAAATGAACTCATCCTTAGAAGGTAAGGTAATCTTTCTATGGGTAGTATCTAGTGTGGCAAATAGCATATCCTTTGCAAAAACACTTTTTTCAATATCCTGTTCACAAATTTCTAATATTTTGTTCATTAAAGTTGATTTCCCTGCATTAGTATATCCTACTAGGGCCACTACAGGAATTTCATTTTTTTGTCTTTGTTTCCTTTGAACTTCTCTATTCTTTTTAACTTCATCAATTTGCCTTCTTATATCAGTTATTCTTTCTAATATATGCCTTCTATCTAATTCTAATTTCGTTTCTCCAGGGCCCCTAGCACCTATACCAGCACCTGTTCTAGAAAGGGATCTTCCAAGTCCTACTAATCTTGGCAACCTATATTTTAATTGGGCTAATTCTACTTGTAGTTTACCCTCTTTGGATTTTGCCCTTTGAGCAAATATATCTAATATAAGGGCCGTTCTATCTAATACAGTAACTTCCATTCTTTCTTCTAAATTTCTAATTTGAGCTCCTGATAATTCTTCATTAAATATTACTAAATTGGCATCTAGCATATCACATAGTACTTTTATTTCATCAGCTTTTCCCTTTCCAATATAAAATGTACTATCTACTTTAGGCCTTTTTTGTATGATAGTATCTATTACTTCACCACCTGCTGCTTTAGTCAATTCCTTTAATTCTTCTAAGGAATTTTCCATAGTAAGTATTTCATTTCTTTTTCCCGTATCTAATCCTACTAATATGGCCCTTTGCTTCACTTCTAAAATAACTTCATTATTTTCATTAAATTGCATACGTTCACCAACCTCAACTATTAAATTGTGAATAGATTATTTAATAATCCAATAATATTATTATAATCAAAAAAAGATTAATAAAAAGCAAAAAATAAAAAAATCGGGAAAATTTCCCGATTTTTTTTATGTTAATGAACGTACAAACACTACTAAGATAGCTACAGGTCCTACATATTTAATTAGAAATACCCATAAGCCTCGAAGTTTAAATTCTAATGTTCCATTATTAGTAACTTCTTTTATAGCTGCATCTGTTCCCCAAATCCAACCTACAAAGATACATAGTAATAATCCACCTAATGGAAGTAACCAGTTACTTACTATATAGTCATAAGTATCAAAGAATCCTCTATCTCCTAATAGATGTATATCTGCCCAAGGACCCATTGATAATGATGCTGGCACTCCAATTGCGAAGATAAGTCCTGCAAGTGTCCATGTAGTCAATTTACGATTCCATCCCCATTCATCCACTACGTATGCAACACATACTTCAAGTAATGAAATAGACGATGTTAATGCGGCAAATAAAACCAATATGAAAAACATTATTGCAAATAAATTACCTAAAGGCATTTGAGAAAATACTGCTGGTAATGTAACGAATATAAGACCTGGCCCTGCTGCTGGTTCGAAACCAAATGCAAACACTGCTGGTAATACAGCTAAACCTGCTAAAAGAGCTATAGCCGTATCACAAAGTGGTATTATAACGGCACTCTCTGGAATATTTGTATCCTTTCCTAAATAACTTCCATAAGTTATCATACATCCCATTCCTAAACTCAATGAGAAGAATACTTGTCCTAGTGCACTTAAAATAACCTCCATATTAATTTTGGAAAAATCTGGAACTAATAAATACTTAACTCCTTCTATTCCGCCTGGCAATGTTACAGCTCTCACAGCTAATAGAATAATGAATCCAAATAGAGCTGGCATCATTATCTTACTTGCTTTCTCAATACCTCCACCAACTCCACCAAGTACTATTAGTAAAGTTAATAACATGAATATGGCATGGTATATAATAGGTGTCCATCGGTTTGCCACAAACTCACCAAACATATTCCCAAGTACTTCAGGATCACTTACATTTAATCCTCCTGTTACAGACTTAATTACATAGTTTATTACCCAACCTCCAACAACACTGTAAAATGATAATAACATAAATGCGGCTAATACTCCTAATCCACCTACAAATGCCCATTTTTCTCTAAGTTTTCTATAAGCGCCTATGGCATTTAATTGGGTGTGACGGCCTAAAGCAATTTCTGCTAACATCAATGTAAAACCTACTAAAAATAAAATGATGAAATATACTAGTACAAATGCACCTCCACCATTTTTACCTGCCACATATGGAAACTTCCATAAGTTACCTAAACCTACTGCTGATCCAGCGGCTGCTAAAATAAATCCTACTTTTGATCCCCATTGTTCTCTTTCTTGATTTACGTCTTTCACAATTATGCCCTCCTTGGTTCCACCAATTGATGTTTATGTAGTTTTTTACAAACTACTATCCTTATTGAGGTTGTATTTAGACATTTTAATTCACATATTCAAAAAACATTTGTATGAACAATCCAAGAGCTTTCATTTATTACACATAATTTATTAGCAAAATGGCCTGTTATATATATGATTGTCTACTTTGCCTTTTAATATAAATTTTTTATTTTGAAATTTCCACATATTTTTCCATAGATTTTTCTTATATTTTAACTACAATTATATAAAAATAAAAAAGTAACAAAGACGAAAATCTTTGTTACTTTTTTATTTTTATTTTTGAAGTTCTAAGTCAGTTGGAATTAAGTTGGTTGCCTCGTCTTTAGGTATTCTAATATAATTTTGAGGCACCTTTCCAACTATTACAGTTTCTGCTATTGGGATTTCGCTTTGTACCTTAGCAGCTTCTGATGAAAATGGTATTATAATCCTCACTTGAGTAGTAACTACTAAATATATTTTATGTCTAGTTTGATTTATACCCGACTCTTCAAACTCAGTTTTGAAATTTACACTAGACATACCTATGGGAGTAACATTAATATTTATTCTAGGACCATATTTGGCTAATAATTGACTCTTAAACACAGTTCCTAAAGGAACGCTTACAGAAGATGTTTTAATTTTTTTAATATTGTCTTGAATGGACAAAGCCACTTCAGAAGCAACCTGATTCATCATTACTGTATTTGCCTGCATCATAGTTATATTTCCATCTATATCCGTTCTTATAAATATTAAATCTTCATATTTAATATTCTTATTTATATTTTGATGTACAGATTCATTTATGGCTCTTGTGGCTATTTCTCTAGCTTTTACCGTAGCAATAGTTAAAAATGCAGGTTTAACTTTTTTGTCTATAAATACAAATGCATATATACAAAATAAGAGAATTAAAGTCAGGGATATGAACACTTTAAAGCTTCGTTTTTTATGTACTTTTTTATTTCTACTCAAAAAAATCCCCCCTCTATATTCATATGCAATAATAATTTTTTTGTGAGTAATATATTAAAAATATTTATTTCTTCTCATTCCCACAAGTGTTTTTTTCCATCCAAAAGGACAGTTACTCATACATTCAATCCATATTTTTAGTTGATTTCATAACAATAATCTCATGGAAATAATGCATTATATAATTTTCCTTGTATTTATTTTTTTATTTTCTCTCTACCATCATGTGATTATTGTGGTGGTTACTATGTATGTCATAATTCGACAAGGAGATAATTATGTCTTTGTCGATAGGTTATTTTACTGGTATATTAAAGGAACAAGGCACCATAGTACTACACTTGCCACATATATCTGTATATCCAATATTACGGTGATACTCTATATTTTCTAAACATATTTCATGACACTTATGTCTATAAAAGACCTCTTCTCCTAAGGCATCATTAACACATTTCTTCACGCAAACTTTACAGCTTCCATTATGCCTATATAAGCAATATTCCCCATCTTCCCTATTAGTTTTTTCTATGTTTAAATTAGTTATTATGGTTCCTATTCTTCCGCAACACCCCTTTTGGGTAATTAACAAATTGTGTAATCCAAATTTCCCAAGTCCACAAATGTAAGCCACATGCCTTTGGGACCAATCGCTTATTAGGTTTTCTTCGTCAAAATTTAATGTGTTAGGTAATAGGATGGCTTCATATTTATACTTTTTTAATCTTTTGCTTATCATTTTATTTATTTCATATATTAATTCATTAGTTTCCACATAGGCCTTCGCCCATTCATAAGAACTTAATCTATTACCTTCATTAGTTTTTACCATATGTCTTTTAAAGGGTATGAAGTAAGAAATTACAGTTTTGGCATCAACGAGAAAATCCTGTGGCACTTTATGATTTGGCCCCACAATAGTTTTTAATGATTCAAACAGTGGATCTTTACTATCTCCATAGGCAAATATGGGTTCTTCCCACTTTGTATATGTATTTTTCTCATACTCCTTTACAAAGGATTTTATCATACTCTCAACAATATTTTTCATAATGACCCTCCCCTTTAATAAAACTATAGATAAACTACTTCATAACTCAATAAACTCTATACACCTATAAAGTGAAATAAATTAAAAATTCTTGAGAGTGCGGAACATGACAACATCCTATGCTGCAAACAATTATGAATCTTCTACACCAAATATAATATTCATAGCTTATACGGTCATAGTGACTTCACGATCAAGAATTTTTAATTTATTGAACTGAANTACACCTATAAAGTGAAATAAATTAAAAATTCTTGAGAGTGCGGAACATGACAACATCCTATGCTGCAAACAATTATGAATCTTCTACACCAAATATAATATTCATAGCTTATACGGTCATAGTGACTTCACGATCAAGAATTTTTAATTTATTGAACTGAAATAGGTGCACATAAATTAAGTTTTCAATTATCATATCTATATATCCTTAATATTAAACAAAAAAAATAATCTTCCTTCTTTGGAAGATTATCTTTAGTATTACTTATATATTTGTCTTTCTATTTCATCCACTGATCTTTTATCAAATGGATTATTCATTAAAGCCGTTGCATACATAAATGGATATTCTGTCTTTAAGTATTCCATATATACTACCCATTCATAAGTAATTAGCTTGTATATTCTTATAACATCACCTTTTAAATGTTCCTTATCTTTTTCTTTTATTTCATTCATACTTGATCTGAAATTAAGTTCTTCTTGTAGATGAAATACTGCCTTTAATAAATCTGTAAAAGTATCATGTTCTAGCAAATAGGGATTTTGCATCATACCCATTAAAAAATTTCTATGGGAATTTAAAAATTCCTTTAACTCCAAAAAATTAATTTTTTCTACGTCCACATCATATTCATAATCATCTGCTAAAGTTTTTAATTCTTTAAAAATCTCATCTTCACTGTCTTTATAAATTATTAAACGCTCTCTTATCTTATCTATATTAGGATCTGCACTTATAAAATCCTTTAATACTTTTAATCCTAATTCACTAAAAAACAATCCTATTAGGGTATTTAATTTTTCCATTATCTTCATTTTTTCTTTTCTTTCAATGGCACCTTCAATTATTAATGTTACTAACAATACCTCTATTGGTATAAAAGCTACATGCTCAAAACTAAATACTAATATATGGTGCATATCTCTAAATGCTAAATAATGAAGAGTATATAAAATTAGAGATAGTCCTAGTAAACCAAATCCTAGTAAAACTTTTTCCTTATATTTTTCAAACACATTATCCCTCCTCTATTGAAATTACCTATGTTAGTATAGCATGAAATTATTCACAAAGGCAAAAATTTAATTTTTAACTAAAAAATAGATTGCATTCCTTGCCATACATCTAAATGAAATGGGGTTTTCACAGGGCTATAAAACTCTGGTATATTACCTATTCTCCAAATAGAGATTCCTCCTAAATCAAATTCATTTACTAGATTTATTTTTTCAAATACACTTCTCTTATCTTCATACCAAATTATATTTTTAGTTGAATCTTCCTTATTATAATAACTTATATATGGACATTTAGCTTTCATATCATAAAAGATTATATTATCTAAGGAATTTCCCTTTTCAATTTCCTTCTCTATTCTTTCATAAATTTTTTCATAAGTAGGTTTAGATGAATAGGCTATATTATCATTTGTCTGTGTATATATATATCCATCTTTTATCTTCCATTGACTAGTACCAAAGTTTATTTGTAAAAGTACTTTCTTTTTATCCTTTATTCCAGTTTCTTCATTTGTAATATACTCTAATGTTTTTCTTATATTCTCTATAGGAGCAAGGGCAGAATAAACCATCTCAGCCCTTTGTACCTGAATATTTTTAAAATCGTAATCATGGGCCATTACTATTACTTTGTCTGCTATTTCTCCTATAGTTTTATAATCATAGGACTCATACCAATCACTTGAGGGCACCATCACATACAATTCCTTATTACTCTCAACTAATTTTGTTTTTAAATTTCTTAAAAAATTACAAAAGTTATCTTTTTCACTTTCTCTTAAATTTTCAAAATCTATTATTATACTACTAAAATTAATATTCTTCCCAGAAATATCATTTAAATTAATCTCACTAATAAGAATTTCTATAAGCTCATCTTCCTTTTCTAAAATTTTATCTAAATTACTCTGAGCATACACATTAAGGCCAGTACTTATTTCATATTTACTAGCTATCTTTAAAGGCTCATCATAGCCATATGGAATATAAAAATCATTATTATTTGTAGGTTTCATATTTAAGATTATGGAATCTGTTTCTTCATCATATGTTAATCTGCTCCATCCAAATCCTATGGAGTCCATATTTTTAATAGATTTATTCTTTTCCATGCTACTAAATTGATCATATGAATTTATAGCATAAAATCCATGAACGAACATATTTTCTTCCCCATAGGAAAAATTAATGGATAGTCCAAAAACTAAAATAGTTATTAACATTATTTTTTTAATCATAGCATCCCCTACCTTCTTTTATTTTTCACATATAATAATACCATTTTTTAACAAGTTCAAAACAATTTTTTCTTTAAATTAGTTCAGTTTTAGAATTGTACAGTCACCTAGTTTTTTTAATTGTCACAAGCACAATTTGTAAAAGATATTATGGTATAAATACTTTTTTTATAGGAGGTAAGTATTATTATGTTCCACTATAGTAACTCTCCCTATTGGAGGGCTTATAATAACCGTAACATAACTAAAGCTGCAGTGTATGAAGATAATTTTTATTCCTTAGAAAACAATTGGGAAAAATGGAATCCTACTATGGCCTATCATGCCGGTTCTAAAGTAACCTACAAGGGTAAAGTATATGAAGCTAAGTGGTGGACTAAAGGTGATATGCCCGATAAAAAAGTGGTTAATCCTTGGGAAACTCCTTGGCAATTAGTTAGTGAGGACTCTATCACTCCTGGTGAAGACAAAGGGAGCACAGGCACTGCCCAGTGGAATATTTCTCAAATTTACGTAGCAGGTGATAGAGCAACTTATAATGGTAAAGTGTATGAGGCTAAATGGTGGACTCAAGGTGATGTGCCAGATAAAAAAGTTGCTAATCCTTGGGAAACTCCTTGGAAATTAGTTAATGGTGACTCTATCGCTCCTGATGAAAAGGTTGGCCCAGGCCCTGCCAAGTGGGATAGTTCCCAAATTTACGTAGGTGGAGATAAAGTAGCTTATAATGGTAAAGTGTATGAGGCTAAATGGTGGACTCAAGGTGATGTGCCAGATAAAAAAGTTGCTAATCCTTGGGAAACTCCTTGGAAATTAGTAAAATAGATAAAAGGATGTGAAAAATTCACATCCTTTTATCTATTTTACTAAAGGACTTTTCCGTTTTTATTACAGTAAAGAACATTTTTCATGTGAAAAGAATAAAATATCTTATGTATAAGGTGAAACTTAATTGTAATAGAACTTTTTATAATTCCAACTTACTATAAAGGAGGTTTCCTTATGGAGTTTATTAGAGATAATATAGCTGACAGATTTAGAGATAAAAGCTTTGATATAGCTAAGAGAGACTATAAGTTTATGAAGATAAAAAAAGCTAAAGCAGATATGAAAATGAAATACCCTAATATACCAATAATTGATATGGGAGTAGGAGAGCCTGATAAACCAGCTCATAAAAGTATATGTGACATACTTTCTTTAGAATGTCCCAAAAGTGAAAATAGATTTTATTCAGATAATGGTATACCAGAGTTTCAAAGAGCTGCTGCAAATTATTTGAATAATTTGTTTGGAATTAAAAACATTGATCCCAAAAGGGAAATACTACACGGTATAGGTGCAAAGTCTATTTTGTCCATACTCCCCTTATGTTTTATTAATCCAGGAGATATAACTATTACTACTATTCCTAGTTATCCTATTATTTCCACTCACACTAAATATTTAGGAGGAGTTGTATACGGTCTTCCCTTAACTCGTGGAAATAATTTTTATCCAGATTTTTCAAATATTCCAAACATAATTCTTCATAGGTCTAAGCTCTTATATATTAACTACCCTAACAATCCTACAGGTCAAGTTCCCACAGAAGAATTTTATAAAAGGGTCATTGATTTTGCCCATAGGTACAAAATAATAGTAGTTGCAGATTCTACTTATGCTCCCCTTACCTTTGATGGAGAAAAGCCCCTTAGCTTCTTATCATTAGATGGTGCAAAGGAAGTTGGAGTGGAAATTCACTCTTTATCTAAAGCTTTCAATATGACTGGTTGGAGACTGGCATTTTTAGCTGGTAATAAACAAATTATAGATATATACGCTAATGTAAAAGCAAATTCAGATTCAGGTCAATTTAGGGCAATTCAAAAGGCAGGAGTTTATGCACTAAATAATTATCACCTTATAGATGAAAATTCTAAGCGTTACTCTAGACGATTTGATTTACTTGTAAATGCTCTAGATGAAATAGGATTTCCAGTAAGCAAGCCTAAAGCAACCTTCTATCTATATGTGCCTATTCCAAAGGGAACTGCCGATGGAAAAATATTTAAAGACGCAGAAGATTTCTCATTGTATCTATTAGAAAAAAGCATGATATGTACTGTTCCTTGGAATATACCAGAACCCTATGTAAGATTTTCTGTAACCTTTGAAGCCGACAATGAAGAGGAAGAAATAAATACTATTAATGAGTTGAAAAATAGATTAAAAAAATTGAAATTAGTATTCTAATAATATGGGAATGTGGACCAAGTCCACATCCCTATTTTTTACGAATGACCCCTTGACAAAAGATCATATATGATTTTTACTTATTAAGTAACTAGTTTATGAGGAGGTTAAAACATGGATCCTAAAATAATATTTGAAGATAAGAATATAATAGTAGCTGAAAAACCACCTAAAGTACCTTGTCAAGATGATAAGAGTATGGACGAAAGTCTTCTTTCCATACTTAGAGAACACATAAAGAAAAATAATCCCCAACTAAAGAAAGTTTATTTAGAAATTGTCCATAGATTAGACAGGCCTGTAGGTGGAATTATGGTCTTTCCAAAGACGAGGGAATCTAATCAAAATTTATCTAGACAAATTTCAGGTAGATCCTTTAGAAAAGATTATTTAGCCATAGTTTGTGGAAATCCAGCTGAAGAATCTAATGAATTAATAGATTATCTTAAAAAATTAAAAACTACTAATATGAGTAAGGTCACTAAGGAAGATGATCCTAATGGTAAAAAGGCCGTATTGGAATACAAGGTAATTGACACAATGGATACAGAAGAATTTGGTCCTTTAAGTTTATTACATATAAAATTAAAGACAGGTCGACATCATCAAATAAGAGTTCAATTATCCCACGCAGGTTTTCCACTTTGGGGAGATACTAAGTATAATAAGGAATTTGTGAAAAGAAAAGATTGGTCTCAAATCGCCCTATGGGCTTACAAGCTAAATTTTAAACATCCTGTTAAAAAGGGGTTTGTAAATGTGAGTACACTACCAGGAGATGTTTATCCATGGAATATATTTGATATTGAAAAAAAGTTATCTTAATCTAGATAACTTTTTTGTGTTCTTCATTATATTTATAGATATTATACATTTATCATATGCGTAGTTTGTCTATATTATATAACCTCTTTCATTTCTAAATCTTCATACTCATCTAAAATGAATTTATTTAATGCCTTTGCCAATCCGTCCTCACCATTTGTATCCGTAGTAAAATTAGCCACTTTTTTAACTTTTTCTACACCATTTTCCATGGCAATTCCTAAGCCTGCAAATTCAATCATTCTCAAATGAAAAAATTTCTTATATTATACTTTCCATTGATATCATTTTTAAATGAATTTCATATAATTTAATAACTAGTAAAAGTAAAATACTCATTTTTAATATTTAGAGGTAGATTTTTCACACGCTACCCCCAAAATAATACTTATCTTCACTATCAATTAAAGAGGCGGTTTACTATGAATTTTAAGCTTATAAAAAAATCTATTATAAATAATCTCCTTATTATTTTAGGTATCTTTATGCTTATTATTTCTTTTTGCCATTTAAACAAATGGCGATTTTCCCAAAATGAATTTGTTGCTAAAAATGAAAAGAAAGACAGTGAGAATATACCCACAATCCAACCTGTAAAGGATGAAAGTTCTATAAATATTCATGAAAAAACTATGATTGATCATGAGACAGATCATAACATTTCCCCTATAAAAAGAGACAACTATGAAGATGGTATGATGATTATTCATATTCCAAAACTCAATATTCGCGCAGGCGTCATAAAAGGCACTTCAAAACCCCAATTAAAAAAAGGTCCAGGACTATATGAAAAAAGTCCTCTTGTCACTGAAGAAAATGGAAACATATGTATTGCTGGTCATAGAACAACCTATGGTGCTTGGTTTAGAAATATAGATAAGCTTGACAAAGAGGACGAAATCCATATTGACTTTAATGGTTTTACATACCTTTATAAAGTTGAAAAGGTATTTTCAGTAAATAAGAAAGAATGGTCAATTACTGAACCAACTGGATATTCTGCACTTACACTTACAACATGTCATCCTCCAGGTTCTGCAAGAGAACGGCTAGTTGTTAGAGGCAAACTTGAAAAAATCCATAAGATATACGAATGATTCTATATTTGATTGTTATTGAGCGGGGGTGTATAAGGTTAATGGGGTAGATAGTGTATTTATGATTATGATTTCTTAGAAAAGATGGAGGTGTCGGATTGAAGAATTTTCTAAAAAGGACAGGAGTTTTATTCCTAATCTTTGCACTAATGTTTGTAGGGGTTTTTACAAGTAACAATTTTAAGGTTTTTGCAAATGATGAAGAAACAGTATCGCAATTCGTTTATGAAGAACCAGAAGAACCGGAACCAGAAGACCCAAACCCATCAATAGAATTAATAAAGGAAGTAAATGCTAGTGTAGCTAAGCCAGGTGAAACTGTAACGTATACATTTATAGTAAGGAATACAGGGAATATGGATTTGATTGAATTAGAGCTAGAAGATAGTATGGTTCAAAATGAACTAGGAACTAAAGCTCAAATAGGAGATTTAGGAGTAGGTAAAGAAAAAACTATAACCGCTGACTATACAATACCAGATTATTGGTCAGGAAAACTTACAAATACAGCTACCGTAACAGGTAAAGATGAATTCCGTGATTTTGATGTGAAAGATGAATACACAGCAGAATTGACAGTAGAAGTAATCAAGTTAACAAAAACAGTAAATACTAGTGAAGTTAAACCAGGAGAAACAGTAACTTATACATTTGTTATTAAAAATCTAGGACAATATGAAATATGGAATGTAAAACTCACAGACCCTATGTTACAAAACGAAATAGATGAAAAAATAGGTTCTCAGACCAATTGTAGTATAGAAAAGCAAGGCCAAAAAACCATAGAAGTTCAATATAAAGTACCAGAAAATACCCCAACAGGAAAAATCCCAAATACAGCCACAGTAACAGGATATTACTATGAGGGCGACGAAGTAACAGCTGAAGACACAGCTGAATTAACAGTACTAGAAATACATCCAGAAATAAAATTAACAAAAACAGTAGATCCTAGTGAAGCTAAGGTAGAGGCTACAGTAACATATGAATTTTTAGTAGAAAATATAGGAGATGTCCCATTAGATAATGTTGTTGTAACAGATCCAATGTTTGGAGACAACTGGTGTTACTCAGTAGGTTCGTTGGGATTAGATGGAAGTGATGACTTTACACAGTCATATACTATACCAACAGGTACACAGGCAGGCACAATTACCAATACAGCCACAGCTAAAGGATCCTATGGAGGTCGTGATGCAGAAGCTACTGCCACAACAGACTTAACAATAATAGAGGAACATCCGGCAATAGAATTAATAAAGACAGTAGATCCTAGTGAAGCTGAGGCAGGGGATAAAGTAACTTATAACTTTGTAGTAAAAAATATAGGAGATATATCATTAATGGATGTAGTAGTAACAGACCCAATGTTTGGCGCTGATTGGGAACATCCAGTAGGCATACTAGGCTTAGGAGAAAATAAAACCTATGAGTTTACACATAAATATACTATACCAGCAGGTACACAGGACGGCCAACTTCCCAATACAGCCACAGCAAAGGGCTGGTATGGAGAAAGTGATACTGATGTGGTAGCTGATGATGATGATGCAGTATTAACTATAAAAGTAGATAATCCCCCTCCTCCTAAAAAGAAACGTAAGCCTCGTATAGAGTTAACAAAGGATGTAACACCAAATAAAGCTAAGGCAGGAGCAGAAGTAACATACAAATTTACAGTAAAAAATTCAGGAAATGTATCATTAACAGATGTAGTAGTAACAGATCCAATGTTTGGAGAAAACTGGAGTTATGAAATAGACAGCCTTGAAAGATATGAGAAAAAAGAATTCACAATACCATATACAGTCCCTGAAGATGCTAAGGCAGGCAAAATTGAAAATACTGCTCTAGTAGAGAGTCTATATAAAAGTAGGATAATAACAGATACAGCATCAGCTGAATTAATTGTATATGAAGAAATTATTGAACCTGTACCAGAGCCTATACCTGAACCTACACCAGAACCTGTACCTGAACCTATACCTGAACCTACACCAGAACCTGTACCTGAACCTATACCTGAACCTATACCTGATTTGCCATTTACAGGTGGATTGGTGGAACCTGAATTATTCGGTGCCAGTATAGGGGGATTATTAATACTATATAGTATACTAAGACGCAAAAAATAGTCATGAAATTTAAAAACTTCTGATGTTTTTCATCAGAAGTTTTTATTCTTTTTATGTATCAATACTGTGGCAAGTTATTCCCAATTCTCTGATTTTATAATTATAGAGCAAAAAAATACCACCCTCTTAGGTGGCTTATCCTTTACCTTCTTATTTTATCTATTATACCTTTAAATGACAAAGCTATTCTATCATATTTATTTTCTACAAATATTACATATAAAATAAGAACTATCATAGCTGATATTTTATATGCATCTACACCGTCCATTATCAGACTCACCAATATTATAGGTAATAATATAAGGGTTAGTAAATTTACAAATATTTTCATTACTACAATCCCCCTTTATACTTATTACTTCATTATATGCATCGAAATGAAAAAAGTCTTCCCTTAGGAAGACTTTTTTCTATATTTCAAATTTATTTACCATTTCATTCAATTCTTTTACTGCTTTTAGTTGTGTGTAAGCTGCATTAGATATTTCCTCTACTGCTCCAGTTACATCTCCAATACTTACTGCTATGTTTTGAGAACCAGCAGCAGATTGTTCTATAGAAACAGATACTCCTGACACAGCCCTATTCATTTCATCCATGGCTGTAGAAATTTCCACAGTAGATTTTGAGAAATCTTCTAATAATTCTTTTACTGACTCTGAGTCCCTATAGTATTGTTCTCCTGACTCTTCTAAAGTATCATAGTCCTTCATTATATCATTGTTTATAAAGTCTAATATATCAGTAGCATTATTAGTAAGTTCTTTTACTGCTATTTGTACTTCTTCTATTACACTTTCAATTTCTCCAACACTATTTGAAGACTCTTCTGCTAATTTTCTTACCTCTTCAGCAACTACAGCAAAACCTCTTCCCTGTTCTCCTGCTCTTGCAGCCTCTATGGCTGCATTTAATGCAAGTAAGTTAATTTGTTCTGATATGGAAGATATGGCATTTGACATATCCTTAATGTTCTCAACTACTTTACTTCTTTCAACTGCATTAATAATCTTTTCTTGCTTATCCTTATACATGCGAGTGGTTACTTCTTTAGAATTTACTGCATTAGCCTTCATTTGTGAGGCTCTAATATCTATCTCTTTTGCAATATTATTTCCTTCTTTAGCCTTATCAGACAAACTTATGGAAGCCTGTGTTATTTCATCTATAGATGCTACTACTTCTTCTATGGCAGCACTACTTTCTTCCATTCCAGCTGCTATTTCTTCTGTAGTTACTCCTACATTTTGAATTTGGGCCGTTATCTTTTCTGCTGCATTTGAAAGTTCTTCACTGGATTTATTTACTTCATTTGAATTATTTAGTATTCCATTTATCATATTTCTAATACTTTCTATCATATCACCAAAGGCTTTACCTAAGAAACCTATTTCATCATTTCTTTCAATTTTTACCTTAACCTTTAAATCTCCTTGAGAAGCCTTTTCAGCTGCCTTTGATAGTTGACCTAATGGTTTAGTTAATTTCTTAATATATATATATATACCAAATCCACATAATACAAATAATCCTAAACTACTAATTATACTTTTCGTTACAACTTCTCTTATGGTATTTTTCACAGGTTCTAATGAAACTCCTACATTTATGGCCCCCACATGTTCTCCATTAATATTTAGGGGTAATAATACATCATAAGTTTCTATTACATTCCCCTGTTCATCATCATATGGATATGTATTTGTATATTCTTTCTTATCTATAACTGCCGTTCTAGTTCCTGCATCTTCACTTAAATCTTTTCCAACTCTTTCTGCATTACTATGGGCTATTGCCTTTAAATTTTTATCAATTATAAGAGCATATACAATATCATCACCTTTAGCTAGTTCTTCCACAATTTTTTGTTTACTAAAAGCCTCTTCTATTGCCCTTATCTTACCTGCAGATATTCCTACTTGTATTACCCTTCCATCATCCGTTTTGATAGCTCCAAATTTATATTCCTTATCAGATTCCGTATCCTTTCTTATAGGCTCCATAATTTCTTTTTTCTCACCTTTAAATACTTTATCTGCAGGATGGTCTTCTCCATATACATATCCTACGTACTCATCATGGGTAGAACTGACTATTGTCCTATTTACAGACACATTTATTTGATCAATACCTGCTTTTTTAGATATCTCTTGTAAATATTTATTAGATACGTTATCACTTACCTCTATGGTCTTGGCTGCAATTCTAATTTTATCTTCTAATTGCTTTTCAAGGTTCATGACAGCTATTTCACTAACCTGAATCTTTTGTGATGTTTCCTCAATTAATCTAAGTGCATTATCTCCCATTTGCTTTTTCATATACTTATCAATCATAAAACCTGATAATGTAGTAGATATTACCATTATTATAAGAAGTGTTACGAAAAATGCCACCAAGGTTTTAGCACCTATTGATGATTTATTTTTTTTACTCATCTACATATCTCCTCCTTTTTTTACATAAATTTCTCTTCTAATACATTTTACCAGCATATCCAGTATTTTTCAAAAACAAACTTCAATTTTTGGATTCTTTTGAAACATTTTTAATTTATATTTTTTACATTTCAAGTTTTTGTAATAAACAAAACGGTATATTAATATCCTTATAGTAGAAACACGTTGTTGAAAATTTAATTGTACAACAACTTATATAAAGCTTGAATATGGAGGAAATGTATATGCATCCTAATGATTCTCTGAACAAGGAATGTGTCAATGTAATACTTACCAGATTAAACGAAGGAATTACCTTAAGAAAACTATATTTTGAACTACGAAAAAACAGATTATATAGTAATTCATTAGGATCTTTGAAATCCCAAATATCTAAAAATTTCAAACGTACTCGGGATGGAGATATTATCAAATGGACCTATACCACCACTAGAACTTCTCCTAATTTAAAGGGATTACTAGAAAAAGCCACCTTAGAAATTAATCAAATACAGAAATCAGATGTTAATGAAGAAGAAAAGGAAGTAGTTATAGAAAATATAGATGAACTTCTTGAAAAACTAGTAAGGTTTAGAAACTCTCTAGAATGATTTATAAATTAAAAGATGCCCATGAAAACTCATAGGCATCTTTTAATTTATCTTATTTGTCCTTCTCCATATATGGTGTATTTAAACGTTGTAAGTTCCTTTAATCCCATTGGGCCCCTTGCATGGAGTTTTTGAGTGCTTATTCCTATTTCAGCTCCAAATCCAAATTCTTCTCCATCTGTAAATCTAGTTGATGCATTTACATAAACGGCAGCTGCATCTACCTCTTGTAAAAACCTTTGTGAATTGTTGTAATCATTAGTAAGTATGGATTCAGAATGTTTAGTTCCATACACATGTATATGTTCTAACGCTTCATCCATATTATTAACTACCCTAATGGCTAGTATTAAATCTAAGTACTCAGTACTCCAATCTTCTTCCTTTGCTAATACTATATTTTTTAATATATTATTAGTCTTTTCACAACCCCTTATTTCCACATTTAATTCCTCTAGTTTGTCTTGTAATTTTGGTAAAAACTCATTGGCTACTTTTTCATGGACTAATAAAGTCTCTAGTGCATTACATACAGCTGGTCTTTGAGTTTTAGCATTAATTATTATGTCAATGGCCCTTTCTCTGTCAGCTGATTCATCCACATATATATGGCAATTACCTACTCCTGTTTCAATTACTGGAACAGATGCATTTTTAACTACGGCTTGAATAAGGCCAGCTCCCCCCCTTGGAATTAATACATCTATATATCCATTTAGTTTCATCATTTCATTTGCAGCTTCCCTATCTGTTATTTCTATTAGATTTATACAACCCTCTGGTAATCCAGCTTCTGTGGCAGCCTTAGAAATGACTTTAACTAATGCCATATTAGAATTAATAGCTTCTTTACCACCTCGTAATATGGCAACATTTCCTGATTTAATACAAAGTCCTGCTGCATCTACAGTTACATTTGGTCTTGCTTCATATATTATACCCACAACACCTAGTGGCACTCTCATCTTTCCTATTCTTAAATTATTAGGTCTCTTTATCATAGACACCACTTCTCCAATAGGATCATCTAGGGCTGCCACTTGTTTAAGCCCTCCTGCCATAGCATTCAATCTGTCTTCTGTTAATAGGAGTCTATCTAGTAAAGCCTTTGTAAATCCCTTAGCTTCCCCATTTTCCATATCCTTTTTATTCTCATTCAAAATATATTCTTTATTTTCTATTAATGATTCTGCCATCTTTATTAAGGCTTCGTTTTTAGTTATTGTATCTATGTTTATCATATTTCTAGATGCTTTTTTTGCAATTTCTCCTATACTTAATACATAATTTTTAATATCCATATTATCCCCCTACTTTCTCAATACAACTAAATTGTTAGCATGGATTACTTCATCATAATCCTTATATCCAAGTATTCTTTCTATTTCACTACTATCAATGCCCTTTATCATATCTATATGAGTAGAGTTATAATTAGTAACTCCATGGGCTATCTCTTCATTATTCATATTAAAAATTGCTAAGACTTCTCCCTTTCCAAATTGGCCATCAACTTTTACTATACCAGCTGGCAATAAACTCTTTCTATTTTCTAGTAGGGCCCTTTGTGCCCCATCATCTATGTATATTTTATTTGTTGGGTTTGTAACAAAGGCCATCCAGTGTTTTTTAGCCTTAAGGGTTTCTTCTGTCTTTTGAAAAAATGTACCTACCTCTTCACCATCCATTATTTTATTTAGTATATTATCCTCACTACCATTGGCTATGACAGTACATACCCCAGAAAAGGATGCTATTTTACAAGCTTTTATTTTGGTTATCATACCACCAGTTCCTAATTTAGATCCTGCTCCCTTTGCCATATGGTCTATAGACTCATCAATCTTTCCTACATATTCTATACGCTTAGCATCTTTATTTTCCTTTGGATTAGAATCATAAAGGCCATCTATATCTGTTAATAATACTAATAAATCTGCATTTACTAAACTAGCCACCATAGCAGATAAAGTGTCATTATCACCAAATTTTATTTCATCAACTACAGTTGCATCATTTTCATTAACTACGGGAATTACACCCTTATCTAATAGGGCAGTAAAGGTGTTACTTGCATTTAAAAATCTATTTCTATCTGCCATATCATCTCTTGTCAAAAGAATTTGTCCTGTTATTTTTCCATATTCGGAGAAAAATTTACTATACATATGAAGCAATACACCTTGACCTATTGCTGCAGCTGCTTGCTTTTCGGGGATGGTCTTGGGTCTTTCATCTAATCCTAATTTTCCTACACCAGCACCTATAGCACCTGATGTAACTAATACTACTTCCACCCCTCTATTGTGTATGTCTGCTAATTGTCTAACTATATTTTCTATTCTAGACAAATTTAACAGTCCAGTAGAGTGAGTCAATGTAGAAGTTCCAACTTTCACTACAATTCTTTTAATATTGCTTATGTGCAGTTCTTTACTTTTAACTTCACTTTCTGTCATATGACCACATCCCTCTTTTAATAAATTTTTCAAATTATAACATATAAAAGCCCATTTGTCCAAGGAAAAGTTTCATTATATGAACCCCTAGTCCATTTCACCTGGTATTTTTATCATATAATATAGTATTATAAATAAAAAAGGCATACTACCTACATGTTTTGTGTCAATTAACTTTCCTAGACAATAAAAAAGAATATGATTTAATCATATCCTATTTTTCTCCATCCCATTCTTTATAAAATTGTTCTAAGAAGTTTTCCATGAACTCATGTCTTTCTTTGGCCATCTTTTTTCCCGTTTGCGTATTCATTTTATCTTTTAGCAATAATAATTTCTCGTAAAAATGATTTATAGTATGTCCCTTACTATTTTTATATTCTTCTAAATTAGAATATTTCATAGGAGCCATATTAGGATTGTACATTTCTCTATTTTTATGGCCTCCATATGCGAATGCCCTTCCTATGCCTATGGCACCTAATGCATCTAATCTATCTGCATCTTGTACAATTTTCCCCTCTAGAGTATTTTGTTTTGCAGAAGCTGTTCCTCCCTTAAAGGAAATGTTCATTATAATATCCATAATAATTTCAATTTCCTTTTCATCTTCTATAAATTCATTTAATAACTTTCCTGTTTTTCTAATTTGTCCTTCTTCACCGTAAAATTTCCAATCATATAAATCATGAATAAGGGCTGAAATTTCCACTATAAACATATTGGCTTTTTCTTGTGTAGCCATATTCTTAGCCATATTGTAAACTCTTAAAGTATGCCACCAATCATGGCCTGTACCTTCTCCCATCAATTGTTTTTTTACTATATCTTTTATCGATTCAATAATTTTTTGTCTTTCCATAATAAATTTCCTCCATAATTTGTATACAAAAATTATAACAGGACATTGAATTTTTTCAATGCCCTGTAAGATTTTATTTAATTTTCAAATATGCTTTTTTCACTTGTATACCAAGGGGCAAAGCTATTAATATGCCTATGGTTGTAGTTAATATGGACCCTGGTATTTTACTTATAGGTCCTATAAAGCTTCCTGTAAAAAATACATTGGTAAAATAATAACCTACTAAGGATACAATTCCTCCTATTATATATGCTCCTAGATTTACTTTCATACTAAGGCCATCCCCTGACTTATGGGCCAATTTAGATACTATATAGGCCATAAGACCTTTAATCACTAAAGTAAATGGGGCATAGCTAACGTATCCTCCAAATATATCAAACAAAAACATACCTCCGCCAGATGCAATGGCCGAATCTACTGGATTTAAAATTAAAGCTGTTATAAAAAGAGCTGTGGTGCCTAAGTGCATCATGCTACCACCCACAGGTACATGAATATAGGTAGCAACCATATTAAATGCCATGAGCAATCCTAACAATACAATTCTTCTAATATCCCATTTATTTTTTTCCATTTCCATTATGATCTCCCCTTTATCCCAATTTTTAACATCATGGATACAATTCAATTATTCCACATTTTTTGTACCTAGTCAACAGTACATTTTGAAATTGTATCTTTATAATTCATTATATTGTAATAGACATTAAAAGAGATATAGTTTTTTAAACTATATCTCTTTTCTCTTAAAATCCCTTTATAGCCGCCCCTAATGCTCCCACTATTTGAGAGTCATTAGGTACATATATTTCTTTTTTCACTTTTTTCTCTATTATATTTTTTACTAAATTACTTCTAGCTATGCCACCACTAAAACCTATGGTTTCATTTGAATTTACCTTATGTAATATGGAAAAGGCCCTATTTCCTATAGACTCTAATATACCCAAGAATATGCTTTTTTTATCTATCCCCTTTGCGAGTAAACTTATAATTTCTGATTCTGCAAAAACAGTACACATGCTACTTATCTTTTGAGGTGTCAATTCTTCATTTAATTCTTCATCTATATTCTCTATATCCATATTTAAAGTTACAGCCATAACCTGTAGAAAACGTCCTGTTCCAGCTGCACATTTATCATTCATAAAAAAATCCAGCACATTTCCATTCTCATCTATACTTATTACTTTGCTATCTTGACCACCTATATCTAGTATGGTTCTTATATTAGGATTTAAAAAATGCATCCCTTTAGCATGACAAGTTATTTCTGTTATGGCCTTATCTATAAAATCCATAGATATTCTACCATAACCTGTGCCTATTACCTTTTTTACTTGACTCTTATCCACATTATTTCTCTCTATTATTTTATTATAGGCTTCCTTAGCACTTTCCTTAGGACTCCATCCAGTGGGAATTATAATTGAATCTACAATCTCTCCGTTAAATAATACAGCCTTTGTAGCTACTGACCCTGAATCTATTCCTATAGAGTACACTACTATCTCCCTCCATTTATATATTAATAAACTTTTTCCTTTTCTTTTTTAATTCATGGATTCCTTCTATCTTCAAATTACTCTCTTCTTCAATAAGTTCTTCAACTAATTGTCTATCTTCTTTATTTATTATTATTGATATACCACAACAGATACTTAATTCTCGTGGAGTTGGGGAAATAGTGTATTTAATATTATTCTCAATTAAAATATTCTCCATGAGCATGCCATTGGAATGATTTGGAAATAGTATATATAAACTCATGTATGCTCACCTATTTATCTAGCATTTCTAAAAAGGCCTCTAATCTAGTTTTAATTTGGCCTGCATCTTCCAATCCATATCCCGTTTCTATCATAATAACTGGAATACCCTCTTTTTCCAACGCTTCCTTTACGCTCATATATTCTGCTGCGTAGCAAGTACAAAACGGTAGTGAATAATATATTACACCATCGGCCTTATATTCCTTATACATATTTATAATATCATCTATTCTATTTTTATTAGGAGTAAATACGGCACAATTAGTCTTCATATATCTACTAGCAAGGTTTTTAATCATACCCTCCATGTCCTTTTCTTCTTCAGAAACTAAATTTTTAAAATATTTAGTTCCAGTACAAGTTTCTTCTGCAACTACAGCAGCATTACTAGTTTCTATTATATGATGCATCTTCCAATTTGGTATGGCCATCGGTGTTCCCGTTATTAAAAGCCTTGGGGCATCCTTCTCATACACTCCACTATTTTCTTTAACTCTCTCTTCTAATTCGTCACATAGTTTATTAGTCATTTCAATGAACCTCTTAGGATCATCATAAAAGGCAATTTGAGTTATTAATAATACATCCTTTCCACTTATAGGTGGATTGTCTACTTTCCTAAAATCGTATAATCTCTTTAATACACTTCTCTTTTCATTATGTAATTTTATTCTCTCGTATAATTCTTCTTCTGTAATTGTATGGCCTGTCACTTCTTCTATTTTTTCTTTAAATAATGCAACTTCTTCTTCCCAATGTCTTTCATTTTTCTCCCTTTTCATCTGTGGTAATTCCATCACGTGAGTATCTATTTCTTTACTGAAGATTTCCCATGCCTTTTTCTTAGCATCACAAGTTGTCTCTCCTACTATTAGGTTACAGGATTGAAAATAGGGACAGGTTTTACCAAAGTATGCTCCAACTGCGGCCTTTACTAGGGGACAGGTATTTTTAGGCACTATTTTTTCTCCATCTGGATGCCAAAAATCAGACCCTGCACATAATCCTACACTTACAGCTCCAGCTGCTGTTATTATTTCATCAGGTACAAAGACACAAAATGTTCCCACTACCTTTTTGCCATCTTTTTTTCCGTCATTTAACTCCTTAACCCTAAGACCATGGATTTCAGAAACAACCATATTAAAATAATTCATACCCTCTGGTCTATTTTTCTGATCCATGTATATTTCTCCATAAAACTCAGGTAATACTGCACATAATTCATCATGCTTCTCCAAATCCATATCTAATAAACTCCACATTTCTCTGTAATCAGCCATAACATAACTCCCTCTCTTCAAATTTATAAGCTAAAATTATTTTAATTGAATAAATAGGATTTTTTTACAAATATTAGAAAAATCTATGGACAAATAATATTTATAAAATTTATTTATAGTGAACATAAGGAGAAATATGTAATTTACCAAAGATAAACAAACACAAGATTTCTTTCTTAAATTTAATACCTAAGTCACCATTAAACTCCCTGTCCCATAATATATATTAACTTTTACTGTTATTTTCATAATAAAAAACAAAAGGAGATGTATGAATGTTAACCTACTATAATGATTATAAAAAGTATTCTTCTAATATAAAGAAAGAAAAAGACTCTACACTCACTTTACAATGTGGAAGAATATTTGATCCAAGTTTACCACCTAGGCTAAATGATGATCCCAACAATCCACTGATGCCTCCAGTTAAATTGGCTTCTGTTACGGTAGACACTAGATCTTTCCATAAACCATGTGTAAATATTGAATATTCATCTATTATCAATCTTGTAGCTGTTGGTCGGAGTGGTGACGGCAATGAATCAATAACTTTAAAATTTAGATTAAGTAAAAATTGTAAAAATAGAAAAAAAGAAATATTACAGGAATGGATCTATACAGAATCTGATCTGGAAGATCTTGATAGAGAGAGGGAATCTAAAGAGTCCTTTACAGTTACTTTCTGTGAATGTTTAAATTGCTTTGACCATGATTGTTGCACCTATACCATTGAACTTATAGAAGTTGCACCTTTTATTGACCAAAATAATAATCCTACAATTGCATATAGCATTACCCATAAGGATATTTTGGCTCTTATATCTTGTGAAGATCATTTACAATGTGGAAGAATATTTGATCCAAGTTTACCACCTAGGCTAAATGATGATTCCAATGACCCAATGATGCCTCCAGTAAAGTTAGCTTCTGTTACGGTGGATACTAAATCTTTAAAAAAGCCTTGTGTGAATATTAAATACTCTTCTATTATTGATACTTTAGCTGCTATTAACCCTGATGATCCCGATGTTGATATAACTCTAAAATTTAGATTGATCAGGAATTGTAAAAATAGAAAAAAAGAAATATTACAAGAATGGACCTATCTACAATCTAATCTTGAAGATAATGATGGAGAGAGAGAATCTAAGGATGCCTTTACAGTGACTTTTTGTGATTGTTTAGATTGTTTTGCTGAAGATTGTTGCACCTATACTATGGAACTTATACAGGCTGCTCCAACTCTTGTTAATAGTGATATCGGAGTTTTATATAACATTACCAATAAAAATATTTTGGCCATTGTATCTTGTGAAAAGGATTTACAATGTGGAAGAATATTTGATCCAAGTTTGCCACCTAGACTTAATGACGATACCAACGACCCAATGATGCCTCCTATAAAACTAGCTTCTGTTACGGTGGATACTAGATCTTTAAAAAAGCCATGTATAAACATTGAATATTCTTCTATTATTCATGTTTCAGCTGCTAATAATCCTGATAATCCAAATGTTGAAATAACCCTAAAATTTAGATTGATTAGGAAATGTAAAAATAGAAAAAAAGAAATATTACAAGAATGGACCTATCTAAAGTCTGATCTTCAAGATACAGATACAGAGAGGGAATCTAAAGATGCCTTTACAATTGCCTTCTGTGAGTGTTTAGATTGTTTCGATGGAGATTGTTGCACCTATACTATGGAACTTATACAGGCTGCTCCTTCTATTATTAGTAATAATATAGAAACCTTATATAACATTACCAATAAAAGTATTTCAGCAATCATAGGTCCTAAAAATCACTAATTATATAATCCTATTCTTTTTTCATAAAAATAGAAAAGCTGATGAATTTTTCATCAGCTTAAATTCTATTTAGCAATGAGATTTACAAGCAGCAAATGCTGAAATGTCCCTATTGGTAATATCGTATGAAACTACTGGTTCACTACTAACAATAGTTGGGGTAACTTCAATTAGCTCTATTGTATATTGGCAGCAATCCTCATCAAAACAATCTAAACACTCACAGAAAGTAACTGTAAATGATTCTTTCCATGTATCATTTGCGTCCACGTTATTATGTCTATATTCCCACCTTTGTAGTTCTTCCTTTTGACCTTTTTTGCACTTTTTACACAATCTAAATTTTAAATCTATGGAAGCATCAGAAGCACCAGTAAGGCCCATAAGGGTAATAATTGAAGAATACTCAATTTTTACACATGGCTTACATAGACATTTAGTATCAATAGTAACAGTTGCTAATGGTACTGGGGGATCGGTAAGGGCTAGTTGATCTGGTAATTGTCGATCTACCGGTCTTCCACATTCTAAAATTGCAATACAATTTTTACCTTTTTCTCTATCTTTAGGATCGCAAGGGTCACAATCTAATTTCTTTTTTCTATGATCAAATTTTTTCTTATCACAACAATCGCTATAATCATCATATCTGCAATCGTCCCAATAATCACATTCTTTTCTTCTATGATCTTTTTTATAGTAGTTAATACATGATGCCATAAATAATATCCTCCTTATATTATTAAAATGAATTTGAAAAGTTTCAACTGTCCATAAATCCATTCTATTTTTTATTTGCAATATCCCCTAGTAAAATAAGGTATCGTCCTCTTTCTCAATACATATATATGCATTGAAAATATATATGTTACATAAAAATGTCTGTCCAATATAATCATTAAGTTTATAAGTTATTTCCCCATTAAGTTCACCACGGAGTGTTCTTTTTCGTAATATAATATATAGGTTGTTTTATCTCACATATTGGAATATACCTCCTTAGAAGAAATAGAATCTATCTTAGTAAAAAAATTCAACCAAAAGGTGAATTTTTCCCTAAGATAGATTCTGTTTAGCAAGGAGATTTACAAGCAGCTAATGCTGAAATGTCCCTATTGGTAATATTATATAAAACTCTTGGAGTATTATTGGGTGTAAGAGCAGGAGCAGCTTCAATTAGCTCTATTGTATATTGGCAGCAATCCTCATCAAAACAATCTAAACACTCACAGAAAGTAACTGTAAATGAATCTTTCCATGTTTCACCTGGGTCCACATCATTATGCCTATATTCCCACCTTTGTAGTTCTTTCTTTTGACCTTTTTTGCACTTTTTACACAATCTAAATTTTAAATCTATGAAACCATCAATAAAATCAGTAACGCCAGTAAGAGTAATAATTGAAGAATACTCAATTTTTACACATGGCTTACATAGACATTTAGTATTAATAGTAACAGTTGCTAATGGAACTGGGGTATCGGTAAGGGCTAGTTCAGTTGGTAAAGGTTGATCTGCCGATTGTCCACATTCTAAAATTGGTATACAATTTTTACCTTTTTCTCTATCTTTAGGATCACAAGGATCACAATCTAATTTCTTTTTTCTATGATCAAATTTTTTCTTATCACAACAATCGCTATAATCATCATATCTGCAATCGTCCCAATAATCACATTCTTTTCTTCTATGATCTTTTTTATAGTAGTTAATACATGATGCCATAAATAATATCCTCCTTATATTATTAAAATGAATTTGAAAAGTTTCAACTGTCCATAAATCCATTCTATTTTTTATTTGCAATATCCCCTAGTAAAATAAGGTATCGTCCTCTTTCTCAATACATATATATGCATTGAAAATATATATGTTACATAAAAATGTCTGTCCAATATAATCATTAAGTTTATAAGTTATTTCCCCATTAAGTTCACCACGGAGTGTTCTTTTTCGTAATATAATATATAGGTTGTTTTATCTCACATATTGGAATATACCTCCTTAGAAGAAATAGAATCTATCTTAGTAAAAAAATTCAACCAAAAGGTGAATTTTTCCCTAAGATAGATTCTGTTTAGCAAGGAGATTTACAAGCAGCTAATGCTGAAATGTCCCTATTGGTAATATTATATAAAACTCTTGGAGTATTATTGGGTGTAAGAGCAGGAGCAGCTTCAATTAGCTCTATTGTATATTGGCAGCAATCCTCATCAAAACAATCTAAACACTCACAGAAAGTAACTGTAAATGAATCTTTCCATGTTTCACCTGGGTCCACATCATTATGCCTATATTCCCACCTTTGTAGTTCTTTCTTTTGACCTTTTTTGCACTTTTTACACAATCTAAATTTTAAATCTATGAAACCATCAATAAAATCAGTAACGCCAGTAAGAGTAATAATTGAAGAATACTCAATTTTTACACATGGCTTACATAGACATTTAGTATTAATAGTAACAGTTGCTAATGGAACTGGGGTATCGGTAAGGGCTAGTTCAGTTGGTAAAGGTTGATCTGCCGATTGTCCACATTCTAAAATTGGTATACAATTTTTACCTTTTTCTCTATCTTTAGGATCACAAGGATCACAATCTAATTTCTTTTTTCTATGATCAAATTTTTTCTTATCACAACAATCGCTATAATCATCATATCTGCAATCGTCCCAATAATCACATTCTTTTCTTCTATGATCTTTTCTACAGTGGTTAATACATGATGCCATAAATAATATCCTCCTTATATTATTATAATGAATTTGGTAAGTCTCAACTGCCCATAAATCCATTCTATTTTTTATTTTTTTATTTGCAATATACCCTAGTAAAGAAGGTATTGTCCTTCTGTTCAATACATATATATGCATTAAAAATATATATGTTACATAAAAATGCCTGTCCAATATAATCATTAAGTTTATAAGTTATTTTCCCATTAAGTTCACCAAGGAGTGTTCTTTTTCGTAATATAATATATAGGTTGTTTCATAATTACATTGTTAACAACTTAATAGTAAAAGGGGGTGTAATTTAATGGGTAATTCATATCCAGTCATTTTTGTTCATGGTTTTGGTGGTTGGGGAAGAGGTGAATTATTTAATATCCTCTATTGGGGAGGCACACAGGAAGATTATGAAAGATATTTAAACCAATGTGGTTTTGAATCATATACGGCTACCGTAAGTCCCTTTTCTAGTAACTGGGACAGAGCTTGTGAACTTTATGCTTATATAAAAGGAACTAGAGTAGACTACGGAAAAGCCCATTCAACAAAATATGGACATGATAGGTACGGAATGAAGTTTAGAGGAGTCTATAAAAAATGGAATAATGAAAATAAAATTCACTTGATTTCCCATAGTATGGGAGGACAAACTGTAAGGGTTTTATCTCATCTATTAGAACATGGTTCCTTAGAGGAAATAGAATCTGTTTTAGGAAAAAATCCTACCAAAAGTGAAATTAGCCAAGCAGTTCATAAGGGCCTTTTATCACCCTTATTTGTAGGAAATACCTCTTCTCTCCATTCTGTTACCACTATTGCCTCACCACATGATGGTACAACTTTAACAGAAGGGGTTTTAGGTGTTATTCCCTATGCACAACAATTAGTTGCCTTTGGAGCTGCCCAATCATCCTCGCACAAATCTGACTTTTATAATTTTAAGTTAGATCAGTGGGGATTATACAAAGGTAGCAATGAAGATTTCATAGATTTTTCAAGACGAATATGGGAAAGTCCTCTTTGGAATAACACCAAGGATATAAGTGCTTGGGACTTAAGTCCAGACGGAGCAAAAGAATTAAATAGTTGGGTAAAGGCTCAAAGTAATGTGTACTATTTCTCCTGGTCTACAGAAAAGACAAAGACTCGTCTATTTTCTAGAAAACACATTCCAAAACGGGATCTACATCCTATTTTAGTTCCCTTTGCCATATTTATGGGATCCTTTACTCGTAATGATGTGACTAAAGTTCCCATTAATAAAAGTTGGTTTCCAAATGATGGTGTAGTAAATACTATTTCCATGAATGGTCCAAAACTTGGTTCTAAAGATATAATTAAAAATTTTAAGGGTACAGCCCAAAGGGGTATTTGGAATCATATGGGTGTTCTAGAGGATACTGATCATATGGATATTATTAGCTTAAGCATAAAGGAAACGAAATCCTATTGGTATAAAAAATATATGGAATTTTTATGCTCCTTAGACTAAAGAAGGGACAGTTAGTATTTGAAAAAATTCATGACTAACTGTCCTTAATAATTAATTTTCTAGTATTTTTTTTCAATTCTTAGAATATACATATATAGTAATCTTAAAATTAAATATATACATCAATTAAGGAGGTGACTATCTAGCCATAGTTATGGTTAGAGGATTATTATGATTAAAAAGGATTCTATAGAAAGATTTGCAACTCTAAGGAAGGAATTATTTTCAATTATGTCTAAGGAATTGCACCTACATACAAACCCTAAAAGTTACGAAGGCAAATTTAGAGTAGGCTTCCCTAACTTCTTTGAGGAATATGATTCAAATAACTATAAGCGTTGGTACATTGAATTAGACCTACATATGCTTTACCCCTTTGGAAAAACTCATATTTGGTATGGAAATTCCTTTGAAGAAGCTTTACATAAAGCGGAAAATGAAATTAGAAATTGGATCCCTGCCTCAAAAGAGATCTCATAAGATGCCCTACGGCATCTTTATTTCATTTATATTTTCCTTTTTTCTTAAATACTCTTTCAATATAAGTATTCTATCTATATTTTCTTTTTCAATAGGAACCTTATTATTTTTATCTAATTTATTTTTAATATGGTCCATTATTTCATTTTCATAGTTTTCCTTCTTATAATAAATCTTTCTATATAATAAATCAGAATTTCCTATAACTAAAACTTTTATTTTATCTTCACAAATTTCTTCTGTTGCTATAAAATATCTGTCGTTTAATAAACCTTCTAATTCATTCATCCTCTTTGCATAATCTAGTATTTCTATGGCCTTTTTGTAAATATTGGCCCTTTCAAATTCCATTTTCTTGGCATGACTTATCATCTTTTCTTTTAAGATATTACCAAAAATCTCCATATGGTCTTTAAATATTTTTTCAACATTATCCATATGATCTTTTATGTGTTTCTCATTATTCATTCTATTGGGTATAATATTATATTTAAAATCATAGATGTTCTTTTCTTCATCATATTTAATAGGATATACCCTTTGAAAAAAACTTATAATGTCTTCAATCATATATCTATCCTTATAGGGACCAAAGGATATTTCTTCTTTATCAAAGGTAACTTTCATTTTAGATTTACCTTTGTCTATAGTAAAATAACAATATTTTTCATGGTTTTTTAAAAGTCTGTTATAGGGCGGCTTATGCTTTTTAATCATTTCACATTCTAATAATAGGGCCTCTATTTCCGTATCTGTTTTAATATGATCTATTTTACATACTTCCTTAGTGAGTTTTTCCAGTTTATTAGTCTTTTCCCCCTTATAAAAATAGGTTTTCACCCTCTTTTTTATATGTTTTGATTTTCCTATATACAATATATGATCATATTTATTTTTCATTATATATATGCCGTTACACATGGGTAATTTTTCTATGTTTTCCTTTAAGTTCAATCTTTTCACTCCTACTTTAAAATAAATACTTACAATTTATCATATATATTATATTGAATAATTTCAAGATTAAATGCAATCCTATCTATTATAGGAGGGATTATTATGGAACAACGTGAAATAATAAAGGTTAGAAAAGATTCAAATGGAAATATTACTGATGTAATGTTATCTGATGGAAGTGAATGCACTATGGATCAGGCCATATCCATGGCTAAAGAGGGATTAATAGACGGAGTTCATGTTACTAAGCCAAGGGAAGGAAAGGAACATTTAAGAACTAACAGAAATGCAACTGATGGAGATAATTTAGATAGTTTAGCTTTATTTTAGTTAATAAAGGGAAGATATATTTAATACTATCTTCCCTTTAAATATTATTTCATGTTCATTATAAACTTTTCTAATATATTTTCATATTCCTTCATAGATTCTATGTTTACGTATTCATTTTTCCCATGCCAATTAGCGCCACTAGGACCAAATTCTATGGCAGGTATATTTAATTTAGAAAAGAATCTAGAATCAGCTGACCCATGCTGACCAAATATTTGTGGCTCTTTTTCTGTAGTATCTTTTATTACAGCTTTTAATTTTCTTACATAATCATCATCGATTTTAGTTTTTACCGGGTCTCCTATTAGATTAATGGTAGCTTCCCCTTCTATTAAAGAATTTATTTGTTCTAATATTTCCTCCGGTTTTTGCTCAGGTAAAAATCTTATATCTAATGACATGGAACATAAATCAGGAACCTTATTATAAGCTTCTCCACCATTTAACTTAGATAAGTTTATGGAAGGACTATCGTATAATTCAGACTTTTCCCTTGAGAAAGGAAGATCTAATATATTATTGTATATTTCAAGGGTCTTAGTTATGGCGTTAACCCCTTGCCAAGGTCTACTTCCATGGGCTGATTTTCCATGTATGTCCATATCTATTTGTAATATGCCCTTTGCTTGAAGACCAATATTTAAATTTGTAGGTTCTCCACATATTACAAAGTCTCCTAAATACCCCTTCTCCACAAGATATTTAGAGCAATTTAGGCCTCCTATTTCTTCATCTGTTACAAGTTGCAACATTACTTTACAAGGTAAATCTTTATCCCTTAACCTTATAATAGTTTCCATCAGGGAAGCACAACCTGCCTTCATATCAGCAGTACCTCTACCATAGAGATTTCCGTCCTTTTCATAGACCTCAAAATCTTCCTTATCTGCGCTTACTATATCTAAATGACCATTTAAAACTATGGTCTTTTCTCCATTGCCAATTTCACATACCAACATTTTGTATCCATTGTTCTCTAAAACCTCTGTTTGAATGCCATGCCTTTTTAAATATGTATCACAATAGTCTAGTACTCCCTTAGAAGAATCCCTATCTAAACTTTGAAATTTTACTAATTCCTTCAATAATTCTAACGATTTCATCCTTATTTCCCCCATTACTATGATAGGATGGTTATTAAATATATCACCTATAAAATGAAAAATAATTAAAATTTCCACATGGTTATCTTAAATAACCGTCCAAGTAAATCTACTTTTTAGCTGCTTCTATTAATTTTTTGAATAAATTTAACATACCTTTATTATTTTTTGCTGCCATCATTTCTGGATGCCATTGAACTCCTACAATAAATTCATCTGAATCTATTTCTATAGCCTCAATTACACCGTCTTTAGCCCTTGCTGATACCTTAAATCCATGAGCTACATCTTTAATTGCTTGGTGATGAAAAGAGTTTGTCATAACCTTTTCCCCAAGAATATCACATAACTTAGTTCCAGATTCCACATCTACAGTATGGGTTGGTAGATAAGATGTTTTAAATTGATCATGCTTTATGTTACATCCTTCAATATAAGATAAATCTTGATAATTACTTCCCCCATTAGCTGCATTTAAAATATGATGTCCCCTACAAATTCCTAAAATTGGCTTTTTTAACTCCATAGCGATTTTTACTAATCTGCAATCAAAATCGTCTCTTTCTGGAAGTATTCCTCCTAACTTTTGAAGAGGTTCTTCTCCATATAATAATGGATCTAAATCATGTCCTCCAGATAATATAAGTCCGTCAATTGACTCTATTTGCATTCTAATTAATTCTTCATCATCAGTCATTGGGATAATAAAAGGCATTCCCCCAGCCATTTTTACAGCTTGTATATAATCCTCGTTTACATAAGATCTTCTATAACCTGGGAATCTACCCCCATCATCTATAATTATACTTCCTGAAACTCCTATTACTGGTCTCTTACTCATTCTTCATCCTCCATCTACTTATTCTATTATGAACTTTTAATTATATTATTTCTTTTGCAAAATATATGCCAAAAAAACATTCTTCACATGTTTATAAAATCATACATTTCCCAACCCATTCAGAACACTTCATTAATGGGATTTTCCTAGGTCTATAAAAAAATAAGTAAAAAAATCATATTATACTTAACATAATTTTTTTACTTCATTGTATAAAGTAATAGGATTTTTAGGTTTATATTTAATCCTATTTAACATCCTATTAGTAATTATTAAGAAATCTTTTTCCCTTTTCCGTAATCTTGCTTCCACCTCTGCCCACATTGGATTCAATTAATTTCAGTTCTTTAAGAACAGATAATATCCTTCTTATCTCGCCTTCCGTCATATGATTTTCCCTTTTCTTTAGCATTTCACAAATCTTACTTCTTCCTATGGAACTATTTTTATGACAGGAGTCTAAAATTACACTTAACACATCTAATATGTTTTTCATAAGAAAGGATTCTTTTAAGGTTTCCACTATATCTTCCATATTATCCTCCACTATTTTAATATAGGGAGGCAAGTCATGAAAGTTTACGTACTTAACATTCATAACATCTAAATAGGCCGCTACATTTTGCAGTTCTCTTATGTTTCCCGGCCATTCATAGTTAAGTAATATATCCTCTGATTCATTGCTTAAAGTAATATTCTCTTTTGCAAAATTCATAAGAAGATCTATAATGTCCTCTTGCCTCTCTTTTAAAGGAGGTATGTATAGGGGAAGTACGTTTATTCTATAAAATAAATCCTTTCTGAAATTTCCCTTTTCAACCATTTCTATTAGGTTTTTATGGGTCGCTACAATAACTCTCACGTCTATATCTATTATATTTTGAGAACCTACACGCATTATTTGCCTTTCCTGCAATACCCTTAATAATTTAGTTTGCAATAAGGATGACATATCTCCTATTTCATCTAAAAATAAAGTCCCATTATGGGCTTGTTCAAATAAACCTGTCTTTCCTTGTTTTAATCCACCAGTAAAACTCCCTGCCTCATATCCAAATAACTCACTTTCAAGTAGGGTTTCTGGTAGGGCTGCACAATTTACAGCAATAAAGGGTTGATCTTTTCTGTCTGATTCATTATGGATAGATTGGGCAAATAGCTCTTTTCCCGTACCACTTTCTCCACTTATTAAAACAGTTAGATTTGATTTAGCAATTTTTTTAGCTAGATTTATTGTCTTTACCATTTTTTCTGACTTAGTTAATATCATATTGAAATCATATTTTGCAATTTGTCCCTTTTGCCTTAATTTTTCACTTAGGTTTTGCTCTAATTGTTTTATATGGGTTATATCTCTAAAATTATAGTATATGCCAGAATTATGGCCATAATAGTTCACTTCATGTTTATTTACTACTAAATATTTATTATTATATATAAAAACTTCGTCCTTTAGTTCTTTACTATATAAAATTTTACTAAGTCCCTCATCAATTACATTTTCTATATTAACGTGAACCACATTATCATTAATTGACAATATGTTTTTCATATTTTCATTGCATATGATTATATTGCCCTCCACATCTGTAAGAAGGATGCCATCTTGAGATAAATTTATTAAGGTATGCAATTCCTCATTTTTTATGAATAATTTCTTTATAGTTTCCTTAACACCAGAACTTAAGCTTACTATCTTATTAGAATAACTTAGTAACCTCTTTGAAATTTCCTTATTACTCACTTTTAATAGACTCATTATCTGAACAAAGGTAGATATATCTATACAACGTTGCCCCACATCGATTATATTCTCTATATGTTTAGGAACATGATCTATTTCTCCTGGAGTTATGGCTATTTTTAAATCATCATATTCTTTCCCGTCTTCATAGGGAATTAAATTTACATTATTAACTCCTATTCTATATAAAAGGGATACGGTAGCCAAAGTGGTTTCCTTTGCATCATTTACCACTAACACATCTATTCCCTTTGGTATGGAAAAAACCTTATATATGTATCGTTCTTCTAAAGTTCTATTAATAACTATAATATTACTCTTATTTTTTACTCTTTTCACTATTTTAGGTGCCACTTCTTGTATCATTACTAGAACCACATCATCTTCAATCATTTCATCTTGTCCTAGTTCATTTAGATAATAATTATTAATTTCCACGTAATCTTCAAATATTTTATAAACATTATCTCTTAAATATTTGGCAACTATGGAATTAGACCTGGTTACTATTCCTATACTCTTCATCGGATTCTCCTTTATATTATCCCTATCCCTTGTGAAAATCTATAGTAGGTTGTTTTATAATTGAATTTTAATTCTATGGGTATACTTTACTACGAAATTAAATGAAATTTCAAGTTCATTAGATAAAATATTAAAAATAGACTCTAAAAAAACAAGTTAGAATAATTTTTTTACCTTGTCTTCTAATTTAATAAGTTATATTTATAGACTCTTTTAACAATCTTTGACTCTTATTAATTCCATTATTTATGCTAAAACTAATTATTATTAAAACTAGAGAAAGGTATGTATTTATATGGATAATTTGAAGTTTGTTTTTAATTATGTGAAAAAGTACAAAAAAGAAATTATACTGGGACCTTTTTTACTAATCTTAGCTTCTGCTCTAGATCTACTCCAGCCTTTTTTAATGAGTAGTATAATAGATGTGGGTATCCCTAATAAGGATGTGAACCTCATTAAGAACATAGGTATCACCATGGTAATACTTGTAGGCCTTAGTTTACTTGCAGGAATAATTAGTAATATATTAGCTGCCGTCGCCTCACAAAGTGTAGCAACAGACTTACGTAATGACACTTTCAAAAAACTTCTGAGCTTATCCTACAGAAACCTAGACGATTTAGATACGGGTAAAACTATTACTATTATGACTAATGATATAACCCAGGTTCAAAACTTAATATTAATAACCTTAAATATGTTTATTAAGGCTCCTATCTTAGCCATAGGTAGTGTCATAATGGCCTTTGTCACTAGTAAAGATTTATCTTGGATTTTACTCGTTGTAATTCCCATAATATTCATATTCATATTCTCCATATTGAAAAGGGCTTATCCCCTTTATATGGCCGTTCAAAAAACTATTGATAAATTCAACGCCTACATAGAAGAAAACTTATCTGGAATCAGATTGGTAAAAGCATTTGTAAGTTACAGATATGAAGAGAAGAAATTCAATAATATTAATGAAAAGCTTAGAAATGCAAATTTAAAAGCAAATAGATTTATTATATTAATACTACCTGTAATAATGCTCATCATAAATTTCAGTACCATATCCATACTTTGGTTTGGAGGTAAATATGTAATAGATGGAAGAATGGACATAGGACAAATTATGGCCTTTAATAATTATTTACTTCAAATTTTAGCATCCATAATGATTCTAGGTATGCTATTTATCACTTTATCTAGAGCCCAAGCATCCATGGAAAGAATTAAAGAATTTACTGAAATTGAAAATACAGACTTTGAGGATTCAAACCCTGTAAACAAATTAAGTTCCAAAGGCAGTATTTCCTTTAAGGATGTGAGCTTTAGCTATTCAAAGGATAAAGAAAAATGTATCTTAAAAAAGCTTAATTTTCAAATTGATTCTGGTGAAACAGTGGGCATAATCGGTAGTACAGGCAGTGGCAAAACTACTTTAGCCAATTTAATAGCCGGTCTTTATGAACCTACAATAGGCGAAATATATCTAGGGGACAAGGAAGTAAAAACTATACATAAGGAAGATTTAAGATCACATGTGGGCTTAGCTCCCCAAAAGGCCTTTTTATTTTCTGGATCTATAGAAGAAAATCTCTATCTATCTAATGAAAATGCTTCTTCAGATGACTTAGAAAAGGCCGCAATCATATCTGATGCCATTGAGTTTATCAATCAAAAACCAGATAAATTTAATTACTTTATAGAAGAAGAGGGCAATAATTTATCTGGCGGTCAAAAACAACGTTTAAATATAGCCAGGGCTGTAGTTAAAAATCCATCTATCCTAATACTAGATGACAGCACTAGTGCTGTAGATGCTCAAACAGAAGTAAATATACATTCTAATATAAAAAAATATATGAACTCCACTACAAATTTAATAATTACACAAAAGATTTCTTCCATATTAGATGCTGATAAGATCATTGTGTTGAATAAGGGTAAAATAGATGGAATTGGAACTCATAATGACCTATTAGAAAATAGTCATGTTTACAAAAGTATATATGATTCTCAAATAGGAAAGGATGTATCCTAATGAAAGTAAAAAGTTCTTTTAGAAGCCTTTGGAAATACTTGAGCATATATAAGAAAAATATTTTCCTTATCCTTATATTAATATTGTGTACCACCTTGTTATCCCTAGCTGGTCCATATCTAATGGGATACCTAATAGATAATGGTATATTAAAGGGTAATTTAGATTTAGTAGTAAAATATTTAACTATTCTAGGATTTATTTATTTATTAAACAGTTTATCAAGTTGGCTACAAAATTATTTGATGACTGGAGTAGCCCAAAATTCTGTGAAAAAACTACGTGAAGATGTTTTTGAAAAGGTAGAATCCCTTCCACTGAATTATTTTGATACTCGCCCCATTGGAGATGTAATGAGTAGAATGACTAATGACATAGATTTAATAAGTAATAGCTTAACTCAAACTTTTATCCAAGTAATATCCAGTGTTCTTACTGTAACTGGAATATTAATTGTAATGTTTTCTCTAAATTGGATATTGGCCTTAAGTTTAGGCCTTAGTATACCTATAATTTTAGGATTGGCCCTTTTATTTTCTGCCCGAGTAAAGGATAATTTTACAAAGCAACAAGAAAGCTTAGGAACTCTAAACGGAGTAATAAAGGAAGGTGTAAAGGGACAAAAGGTCCTTCGAGTATTTGGTGCAGAACATCATTTCTTTGAGAGGTTTGAAAAGGCCAATGCTTCCCTTAAACACAATGGCATAAAGGCCCAAGCCGTATCTAGTTCCATGACTGGAATTATGAACTTTATAAACAATGCCAGCTTTGCCATAGTAGTACTAATAGGAGGTATATTAGCCGCCAGAGACTATATTACCATAGGATTAATCACAAGTTTCATAAATTATGCAAGACAATTCACAAGGCCCCTTGGCCAGTTAGCTGGCCAGTATAGTCAAATTCAATCAGCTATGGCCAGTACGGATAGGGTATTTGAAATCTTAAATGAAGAATCAGAAGCTAACATAGATGATCCTATAGATAAATCCTATTCTATAGATGGAGAAGTAATCTTTAAAGATGTGAGTTTTTCCTATGATAAAAAAGTTCCAATCCTTCGTAACATTAGTTTTAATATAAAACCTGGAAAAACAATGGCCATTGTAGGACCTACTGGTTCAGGTAAAACTACCATAATAAATTTACTTACTCGATTTTACGAAATTGATGAGGGAAAAATATATGTGGATGATAAATCCATAAAGGATATTCCTAAAAATCAGCTGAGATCACGACTGGGAATAGTTCTTCAAAACAACTATATATTTTCTGGGACTATAAAAGATAATATCCTATATGGAAAGGAAGATGCCACAAATGAAGAAGTAATTAATGCAGCAAAGGCAGCCAACGTACACGATTTCATAGAGTCCATGCCTAATGGCTACGACACTAAAGTTGGAAAAGGCGGCGGTATCCTAAGTGAGGGCCAAAAACAATTATTATCCATAGCCAGGACTATTCTTTCTGACCCAGATGTTCTAATATTAGATGAAGCTACTAGTAGTATTGATACAAAAACAGAATTACAAGTTCAAAATGCCCTTTCAAAATTAATGAGCCATAGGACTAGCTTCGTAATAGCTCACAGATTGAAAACCATAAAAAATGCGGACACTATTTTAGTTATCAAAGCCGGTGAAAAAATAGAAGAAGGTAATCACAATGAACTTATGGATAAAGAAGGATTTTATTATACACTATATACTTCTCAAATGAAAAACATGAAATAAGCCAGTTTTAAACTATTTAATATAAATGTGAAAAATCAAAGTAGGATGGTTATTACTAACCATCCTACTTTTAGTGACTATCCTTCTCCCCTTTGGATTTAATAAATTCCAATTTAGTTTCAGTAATTATAATTCCTACAAAAATCACTATACATCCTAAGACCATTTCCCTTGTCATTATTTCTCCCAATATGTATACCCCTAAAATAGTTCCAAATACAGACTCTAAGGACAATATTATGGCCGTGTGAGTTGATGATGTATATTTTTGAGCCACGTTTTGAACAGTGTAGGCAAACACGGTTCCTACTATGGCTAAATATAAAGCCGGCTTTAAAGTATTAGGCTGTAAAATATATTCACTTCCCTCTAGTACTAGGGCAGATACTAGAAATAATATGGCCGTTACACCAAATTGAACTATACTAAGGACAATAGGTTCCATATCCTTTGCAAAATACCCAATAGATACAATATGGCCTGCAAAGAAGATAGCACAGCATAAGGTAAGAATATCCCCCTTATTTAAAGCACCTATAGAGAAACTTCCATCTATAGTTAAAAATCCAATTCCTACCAAGGCCAATACGGCACCTATTATGGAATAACTGTCTGGTCGTTTCTTATGTAGTATCCAAACTAAAAATGGAACTATTACCACATATACGGCAGTTAAAAAGGCCTGCTTTGAAGCGGTAGTGTATATAAGTCCTATAGTTTGGATTAAGAGAGCTAAATAAAGCATTACTCCTATAATAGCCCCTGCCTTAATCTCTGATTTATTAGACTGTCTAAGTTTCTTGTTAAATATGGCTCCTAATATGACTGTTGCCAAAATGAATCTAAGGGCCATAAATCCTAAAGGCTTTGCATGGGATAAGGTATCCTTTATGACTACAAAGGTAGAACCCCAAGCCAAAGCTACTAAAACTAATGATAAATCTGCATATAACCATTTTTTATTCATATAAAATCCTCCCCTATAAAATATACCCCATTTATATTTTATATATTAATCCAAAAAATCCTTTATATATAAAAAACTAACTGGAATATTCTTTCCAGTTAGTTTTTTATTCTTTTATTTCTCATTAATATTAATCCTAAAACTAATAAAACATATATTAAAATTGAATTTGGTTCACTCATTTCGATTATGTCTCCTAGTTCCAGAGAAGATTTTGCTTCTAATAGCTGTTTTTGCTTTTCAAGCATTCTCTTTTCCTGATCTTTACTTTCTAGCACTATATAGGATGTGGAGTGACTCATAATATTACTTTTAATACTTTCTTTTACCGTGTTAAGGGTGCTATCTACATATTTTTCAGGATGAAGGGTGCTACTCATATGGGCAGATTTCAACAAAAGTCCCTTTTCCCATAGATCACTAACTTCCACATCCTTTAAATTAATATTATGATTTAATAATGCAATACTATCTTTCCCATTGTCTGGTAAATAATATGTTCTCCCATCTTTACTTTGCCATTTTAGAACTTCTTTCTTTTCTATTTCATCTATTTTAAATGGCCTATTAGTAAAATCTACATCACTTAAATACCTCTTTATTAAATTATTATTTTTGTCCATTTCATAATAAGCCATTTCCTCTGGCATGGTGAATTTAAAATCCCTTAGAGAATCTGTAATCACACCATTTTCTATGGAATTACTATAAACTACTATTATTGGTCTGAAGGTACTGTTTTTCACATAGTTTTCATATAGTATTCTCTTTATGGATTTTTCTAAATAAAATCCTCCTCTATTCTTAACTCCATTTAACTTACTTATTTTAAATTCATCATAGTTAAATATATTCTCTTCATAATTTAGACCTATTATTTCTCCAACCCTATCCTTCAAATTGTTTTCTTCTATATAAATTTCTATAGCCTTTACATGATCATGTTTATAATTTTTGTTTTTCTTTGAAAAGTTCACTATGAAATAATATTTATTAGGTCTAACTACCCTTTCTAAATTGTCTTTTTCTAGAGCTGATATATATGCAAAATTTCCATTCTCAAATTCTATATTATTATTTTTTCCTTCTAACTTAATTTTTCTACCTTCAAACTCCATGGTTATGGGGCCCTTATGGATTATTTCTATTCCAGTTTTTCTCAATTGTCTATCTTCAAAGGGAAAAATTTTTAACAAGACCCTATTATCTCCCCCGTAAGTTAATACTCCAGGATCTCTTCTTTTTCTTTTTTCACTTTCATATATCCAATTAGCTGCCCTTTTATCTGCCACAAGACCATATTTTTTAATATTATTAACATATAAATAATAATTAGTTATGAATGACCCTTCTGGTAAATTAAAAGTAGTTCTAAATTCATTTCTCCAATTCTCATCATTTTGTATTTCTAAATGAATCCAACTTTTATATATTTTTAAACTTTCATCATATGTAGTTTCACTACTTATGTTCTCCAAATGTATTCCTTCATTTTCCTTGTAGTAATCTTCCTCCCAAGCACTTACATCCTTGCTACCTAAAAACACTTGCTCCATTTTTTTAGCCTTTACTTTTGATATGGATTTATTTTTTAATATATTTTTTTCGTAAAAGGATGTTATATAAGGAATAGTAGTTTTTCCCCGATCATTTCTTTCTAATCCCTTAATGTATTTAATATTAGTTAAAGTTCTCTTTATTCCACCTATATTTATTTCACTTTTTTTAGTATCTTCTAATCCTCTCTCATATACATATTCCATTGCCCTATTAAAGTTGTCCCTATCATTTTTTACTGTCATATAAAAAGACGCAGGTATTACGCTAATTCCTATGACAAAAATTAAAGCAAGGGATAACTTTCCACCTTTAATCTTTAAGCTCATAAAATCATTCCATAGACATATAATATGAACTATCATTAAAAAGATTGGAACTATCATTAATATTCCTAATCCAAATAGTATAAGCCCTATCATGGCAAGGGGCAACAGTTGAACAAATATTATAAAAAAGTACAAAGTAAAAGAGAATGTTATGGATTTTATTCCATACAAAATTAGTTTAATCCTTTCATCCAATACCCTTACAAACGAAAGACTTACACATGTTATGATAGTTACTATATAAAAAACAGGATGGGAAAAATCTCCAAATAAATTATCCATTGACTCATTTAAAGAAAGGCCACTTATGGCTCCCACTAAAATAATCACACTCATATATTTCTTCCATAATCCATCCTTATTTTTTATGTTAGTATATGTAGATTTTCCAATAGAAAAAATAGTATATATGATTACTCCTGTAATTATGGTTAATGACATTCCTATAGCTATTTCCTTCGGAGATAGTAATCTATTCATTATTAAACTAGCTATGAAATACCAGCCTAAAGGAATACCTATAAATAACAAGTTCTTATATTCTTTTCTCACAAACATTCCCCCATTTCTCAAACCCCTTAGAAAATATATAATAAGACACAAGCATATAAGTAAAATAAAATGATACACCTATGAATTCATGAGTTAATCTTTCATATTTCATATACTGGGTAGGAATTAACTTTAAAATGCATATGGCTCCTATTATCCTGATGCTAGTGGACAAAATCGTAGCCATATATGAATATATTAATACTGAAAATATAAAAAATAATTTATTTGCACTTTTTTTAATGTTTTTTATGAATGACGTGATTATCATAAAAAACATTACTATGAAAAAATTTATGCCCAAGCAGGACTTTCCAATACTTATATTCATATTTTCATTGAAAAAACCTAGATTATTATAATACAAAAAACTAACATTAAAGTACTTTTCCACAATCCACACTATGGGATTTAATAGAAATAAAAAGTTATCTAGTGGAGCTTTAATACTTATGAATTTAATAGTTCCCATTAAAGCGGCCACCAGCATATACCAAATATAATTCATTCTCTACTACCTACTATTTCATCTATACTCATACTATCCCTCCTAACCCCTTTTAACATAAACTATAATTAAATCTACTTAATCATCCACATACTCTAGTATGTCCCCTGGTTGACAATTAAGCTCTTTGCATATAGCCTCTAGGGTCGTAAACCTTATGGCCTTAGCCTTGTTATTTTTCAATATGGATAAATTAGCATTAGTTATACCCACCCTACTAGCCAATTCAGATAATGAAATCTTTCTCTTTGCCATCATAACATCTAAATTTACCACAATAGCCATTTTCAATCCTCCTCTATATGGTAAGATCATTGTCTTCTTTTACTTCCACAGCTTGCTCAAAGACTTTAGATAAAATTAATATGAAACATCCAGCAAATAGAAATATGAAAAATTCCATATCCGTATGTATTCCTTTCATATCAACTGTAATCAAATTAAATTCCACATATTTAGGATTTATTACAAAGTTTATTAGATAGCAACCTGTAATAATAAAACACTCCAAGGCTATGGAATTAAGTCTTTTCACGTTTCCCCTTATAAAAGGGTTAATATCAACTAATGAATCTACTATTTTCTTTAAGTTATAAACTATGAGTATTAAGGATATACTGCCTATGAAAAATAACCCATATATACCTATTTTTCTAAAAATACTTATCTGTAAATCATTAGAGCTCATTACATTTTTAGATATATATACAAACATACAAACTCCAATTATTAGTAAAAAGTTTAAAACAAGTTTTAATGCACTTGCTAAAGATTTTTTTCCATAATATTTCATACGATCTAGCCTCCTATTTGAAATTTTTGTCAATCTCCATTAATATAATATCACTGTTAAAAATGTTTTTCAATATGTTTTTATCGAAAAACGATATGTTTTTATTCCGTTTCAATATAACATATTTACGCGCACGAAAAAAGACCTTCTACTTTTTTAAGTGAAAGGTCTTCAAATCTATATTATTTACTACTAGGTTTTCTTTTTCTTCTTCTCTTGTTGCTCCCATTAGCTGGTTCTATAACTATTTTATTTCCTTTTATAGTGTTCTTACTCATAATTTTTAATACCTTTTCAGCATCTTTTTCTGGTATTTCTACAAAAGTATAGTTATCATAAATATCTATATCTCCAATTGAATTTCCTCTAATACCAGTTTCTCCTGCAATGGCACCTACCACGTCATTAACTCTTATTCTCTTTTGTTTTCCTATGTTAATGAACATTCTAACCATTCCAGCTTTTCCACCTGTATCATTTAAGCTACCAGAACGTCTATTAGAACCTCTCTTATTATCTCTATTGTCTCCAAAGCTAATAACTTCAACATCTTTAGATTTTCCCATTTCAAGTTCCATCTTAAGTAAGGCTGCTGCAATTTCAACAGAAGTATGATCATCATCTTCCATTAATTTTTCAACTATATCAATGTACTTTTTAAGTTTACCCTCTTCAATCTTATCCTTTAATTTCGTCACAAAGGCTTCGATTTTTATGTTCTCAATATCTGTGATACTTGGAATTTGTTTTCTCTTTATTTTCTTTTTAGTATATTTCATTATATTCTTTAATAAATAGAAATCCCTTTTAGTTACAAATGAAAATGCCTGTCCTTCTCTTCCTGCTCTTCCTGTTCTTCCTATTCTATGAACATAATATTCTTCATGACTTGGTACATCATAATTGAATACACATTCCACATCGTCAATATCAAGACCACGAGCTGCCACATCTGTTGCCACTAACATTTCTACATCTGCTTTTTTAAACTTATCTATTACATTTAATCTTAAAGATTGCTTCATATCTCCATGGATTTTATCTACTAAGTAACCTCTCATTTGAAGTAAATTAGTTACTTCATCAACCTTCTTCTTAGTATTACAAAATACTATAGATAATTTAGGATTATTCATATCCACAAGTCTAGATAATACTTCTAATTTATCTTTTTCCTTCATTTCTAAGTACCATTGACTAATATTTGGTGTAGTCAATTCCTTATGTGCTACTTTTACTATTTGTGGATCCTTTTGATATTTATTTATAATTTCTAGTATGGCTTTAGGCATAGTAGCAGAGAATAATAGAGTTTGTCTTTCTTCGTTTTCAACGCCTTCTATTACAGTTTCAATATCTTCTCTAAACCCCATATTTAGCATTTCATCAGCTTCATCTAATATTAATACTTTAAGATTTTGTAACTTTAAAGTCTTTCTTCTCATATGATCTAATACTCTACCAGGAGTTCCGATTACTATATGTGCTCCTCTTTTAAGACCTTTTATTTGTCTGTCTATAGGTTGTCCTCCGAATACTGGGACAATTCTTAAATCTTTTTTATATTTACTAATCTTAGACATTTCTTCAGAAACTTGAACTGCAAGCTCTCTAGTAGGACACAAAATTATCCCCTGTGTTGATCTATCTTTTAAGTTGATTTTATCTATTAAAGGTATCCCAAAAGCAGCTGTTTTACCAGTTCCCGTTTGGGCTTGACCTACTACATCCTTTCCTTCTAATACAAGTGGAATTGCCATTGCTTGTATCGGAGTAGCTTCTTCAAAGCCCATGTCTTCTATGGCTCTTTTAATTTCATCCGAGCAATTCAATTCTTGAAACTTTACTTTTTCCATATCATCATTCCTCTTTAATTTTTAGTTTTTCTTCTAGCAAACACTTTATTATATCATTAATCTTTCCTTTATAGTATTTTTTCTTTTTTTATTTATAATACATTTTATTTTAAAGTTTTATTTTTAATTTTCTAATAAAGTTTTTTTGTTAACCCAATAGGGTCTATTATATACATAGATTAATGAATTTTTCAAGTGTTTTTTGGAAAAATTAACAAAATAAAAATTTCTACCCAATACCTAGTAGAAATTTTCACATTATTTTTTTCTTTTTTTAAGCATGGTTTTTAAAAATTCCTCCACTGAAGTTTCCTTTATATATTGGCCTATATCCTCTATTTCCCCTAAATCAACTTCTCCTCTTTTTAGTACATCTAAGGCTCCTAGTAAAGTTACTTGTACTTGTTGGGTTGTATCTAAAGTCAAAGCAAACACCTGCAGTGCTCCCGTAAGTAATCCAGCTATTATTAAAATCTCTGCAGGTGTTATGCCTGGTCTCGTTCCAGATTCTATTTCACCAGACTCTGTTGTTTCTTGATTTTTTTTGTAACGTTTATCACCTTTAAGTCCTAGACTTCTATTAAATTCATTTATTAATTCTTCCCATTCACTAGAAGCAAACACTTAATTTCCTCCTCATTTTTTTAGTTTTACGACGGTATAACTATAGGTACAGGTGTTACACCTTGTGCTGCTCTATTTTCTGTACTTCCACTTAGCAGGGCCGCCGCTAAAAATGTAGCTATTAATATAAGTAAAATATCATTAAATAAATCAATTTGGTCGAATTCCATTGTCATACCATCTTCTTCCCTTCTAATAAGATATTCTTCCTTCCTAATAATATCTTATTTCACTTAGGGTCTAATGGTTACTGTAATAGTATATGCTTATGTTTATCATTAAAGAATAAGTAAGTAAAAAAGGGAATAGTATTTAACTATCCCCCAAATTTTCTTCTCCCACATTTAAGCTATATTTTTTCAAATATTTATCCACATTTATACCTTGGTTCTTCAGTATTTCATAAGTTTTTTCACTCATCTGCTTGAAAGAAAACTTTTTACTTTCCTTTTCAAAATACTCATCCGTATTCTCAATCATTAGTACTGTCTTTAATAAACCTGGTAAATTATTATTAGAAATATTATCTTTTAACTTGTTGTCATAATACTTAGACATGACTTTATCAAGTTCACTGATGGTTCTTACACCTATATTCTTTAATTCTTTAATTACTTTATTATAATTTTCTTCATTTACTTGGAATTTTCCTATATTATTATCATTTATATGTTCTTTAAATTTAATACTCATATACTCCCTTAATGATGTGGAATTTAATTCTATATCTAAATCGCCCTTCTCAATATTATTGACAGTAGCTTCTGCATACATATCTAAATCCTTTGATATGGCATTAAATTCCCTATCAGCCATTTCTAACAACCCTGCTAAAAGGGCAAATCGCCTTTTTATATTAGATTCTTTAGGCAACACGCCTTTAAACTTATAATTTCTATCATGTTCTATTTCAGCCCAAGTATGTTGAAGTAGTGTTCTTACTTGTATTTCAAATACATCATCCTTATATCTTTTAAACTCTGGAAGTTCTAATCTTCTATCTGATAATCTAGCCACATAATGAACAGACTTATATCCAAAAGTGTTATTTGTAAGACCACTGGATTTATCTATCTTTTCTTCTACCTTAAACAACTCTTCTATAACATCACAGGTTCTTTTCACATCATCTTCAATATAATTTATTATTCTAATGCCTGATAAATCTTGCATTTGAATTAATGGGTTCTTATAACCTTTTCTTACAATTTTCTCAGCAAAACTATTTACTTCTTTTGCCCTATTATTAATACTATGATAACTTATAAGTTTTTCCTGTAAAACTTCATTTATAATGTTTTTCACTATTTCTGACAATTTTTTATAATGCTCTCTTTTATCTGTATATTGTTCAATATATTTCTCAACCTTTTTAGATTTTATTTCCATCATTGTCCTCCTAAAGTGATTTTCATTCTTTTTCAAAATTTAGTGTTACCTTATCTATTATATCAATTTTTCTAACTATACAAAATCATATATTGAAAAAAATGGAATTTAGTGTGTTTTTGAAACGACACATGTCCATTATAAATAATAATATCATATAAATGTGTACATATTGTTAACTCGATTATTTAATTTTAAAAATCCCCTTGCAAATTTTTACAAGGGGATTTTAATTTAATTAATATTTCATCACATAGGTTGCTAACATCCTTTGAATGTCATATACACTTTTATCTTTTTTAAATTGTTTTCCTATAGGTGCTTGTGCACCTGATATCCATATTTTTAATTCTGCATCTAAATCAAAGTGACCTGCCGATTCTACACTAAAGTGAGTTATACTTCTATAGGGTATAGTATGATACTCTATTTTTTTTCCTGTTACACCTTGCTTATCTATTAGTATTAACCTTTTATTTGTAAACAAAAACAAATCTCTCACAAGCTTATATGCCTTCTCAATATGTTCTCCTTCACTTAAAAGCTGTCTATATTCTTCTTCAATATTACCTACATTCACTTCTGTGGCATTTCCCATAAGACCATCTAAAAATCCCATAGTTATCCCTCCTTGAATAATATAGTGCGAGAAGTTAATTATACACCTTTTTATAAAAAAATCAATAATTATGTATAAATATATTACTTTTAAAATAAACTATATAATTTATGTAATAAATAAAACCAGTTAATAGAAGGCTTCTGCCCCATTAACTGGTTTAAATTTACTTAATATTTAGTTTAAACAGCAGCTACTACAGATACTTCCACTAGTATTTCTTCCCTAGCCATTTTAGCTTCCACACAAGCACGAGCTGGTGCGTGTCCCTCTGGTACCCAATTGTCCCAAATTTCGTTCATATCAGCGAATAAAGACATGTCCTTTATATATACTGTAGCTGATAATATTTTAGTTCTATCACTTCCAACACTTTCTAATAATTCATCTACCTTTTCTAAAGTAGTTCTAGTTTGTTCTTTAATATCATCTACATATTCCTTTGCCACTTGACCACAAAAGTATACTGTTCCATTATGTACAACGGCTCTAGACATTCTTTTTTTAGTTTCATATCTTTTAATTTCCATATTTTTTACCTCTTTCCTATTTTAATTTAATATGTTTAAATATAACTCTTTTTATTTCATAATCAACATTTTATTACACTCTTTTGTTTATTACTAGTCTAAACTTTTATAATTTTACATACTCTATCTATATTTTTTATAATATTCATCTTTTAACAATGAATATATCATTTGATTTAAATAACCTCTTTCACTTTTATAAGATTGTCTCAAAGTACCTTCATAAACTAATCCTAATCTAGTGTATAATTTTATACCAATAATATTATCAGGATACACATCTAGCCAAAAGCGATTCATATGTAAATCCTCAAAACAATACTTCATAATACCTAACATAACTTCTTTCCCAAATCCCATGCCCTTTTCAGATATGGCAATACGTCGAAGCTCAAATACCTCAGATTTTTCATTTAACCTCATCAGTCCATACCCTATTACGCGTGAATCGCATTTAGCCTTAAACATAAACAATAAAGCAGAATCACTTTTAATCTCTTCTAAATGTTCATCATAACTACCTTGCCAAATAAAATTTTTATTATCAGGGTGTTCTTCTAACTCCATAATTTTAGGAATATCCCCTACCTCCGCCTCATGTACTTCCAACCTCTCAGTTTCAAACACTAACCCCATAGCTTATTCCCTTCTTTCTATATAATTGTTTATTCACCTTATGTTTCTATGATTAATATTTTCTATATGAATAAAGGATTCCCTTTACATAAATTTGACTAGAACCAATATTCCCCCCAAAAGTTATTCATGGTAAGAAATACTATCTGTACTAGATTACTTAAGGTACAAAGAAAGTGACCTAAGCCACTTTAAAATGACTTTAGCCACTTGATTGAACGTTAATGAATCCCCTAGCAAATACAAGGTGGTTTTCATATTAAATATATTTAAATAGTATAAGAAAATGTAATATGCAGTTCTAGAGTACTTTAAGGGGTTTCATGTTAAAATAAATTATGCTACATGTAGATTATTCTAAATATGAAACTGGAGGTTTTTATGCAAAAGTTTATTGATTTTAATTTACCAGATAGTAACGGAGAAAATACAAAATTATCTGAAGTTCTTAAAGAAAGTAATGTCTGGTTATTTTTCTTTAGAGGTAATTGGTGAAGCACCTGAGCTAAGCAGCTTTCACAAGTTTGTGAAAAATACGAAGAGCTAAAAAGTAATTATAATGTTAGTGTATTAGGCATTAGCGTTGATAGTGTAGAAGAGTCAAAAGATTTTAAAGAAAGTTTAAGTTTACCATTTGAACTATTAAGTGATTTGGATAGAGAAGTAATTCAAGCATATGACCTAGTGGACCCAAGACTTAAAGATGTGAGAGAAATCTCTTTATCAGCATTCATCTTAATAAAGCAAGGTGGAGATATTTTATATTTCAATAAAGAAACAAAAGAAGGAAGACCTGATATAAATGAATTAATTAGTGAAATAGAAAAAATGTAATAACTGTATTCAACAAAATAAGTTTTTTGTGGTTTACCTGTATTAATCCTAAATCATGAATATTTATACAATACAGTTTTTTTAATAGCTTTATTATACAGTAATAATCATATTATAAAAGTAATAAGTCTTTCCTATTAACAAGAAAGGCCTTTTCCCATAATATTACATCTGCTTATGTTATTTTTCTTTTCTTACAAGTAGTGAACAAGACTCCACATGCATGGTGTGCCATAGTTACATAAAAATATAAAATTATTTACTTAGAGAATATTATATTAATTCAAAGGGCTAAGGTATTTCCAACCTTAACCCTTTGTTTTAGTATCTATAAAAATGTTAGGATGTAATTTGTGCAAAACTACAGTTATTTATTTTTTTATTTCTTTATCAATTCGCTAAAATATAGTACAATTAGTTTATTATTGAACATCTTGTTCCGTTATATAATATAAATTTCAGTTTTACAATAATGAAAAATAGCTTTATATTCATTATTGCACAATATTTACATTAACTTATTTTATGAAAGGTGATACAATGAATAATAAATTAGACAGACGTTCTCAAAGGACCAGAAAATTAATATTTGAAGCATTTAATGAACTGCTTGCAAAAAATCAATACAGTAAAATTACTGTTCAAAGTATTATTCACAGGGCAAATATTGGAAGAACTACATTTTATTCTCATTTCCAAACCAAAGATGAATTATTATATGAATCCTGTAAAATGATTTTTGAACATGTATTTGCTGAAAAAGTTCTTGTAGAAGCAACTCATGATTTTTCACAATCTAGTGATTTTAAAGATTATATTACTCATATTTTATACCATTTAAAAGATAATAAAAAAATTATTAAATCTATGTTGAAATTTGAAGACAGTGGAGTATTTATGAATTCCTTCAAAGAATATATTCATAAATATTTTTCTAATGTGATACAACCAGTTAATACAAATAATATTGATATAGACTTTATCAATAATCATATTGTATCAAGCTTTATCCAAGCCATTAGATGGTGGTTTCATCACAATTTAAAAGAATCCCCTGAAAAAGTCGCTAATTCTTATATATACATGATTAATCATCTGATTTAACTTAAAACAAGGCTCATTTCACAATGCTGTAAAATAAGCTGAAGTAAATATATTGATCCCACAAAACAAATAAGAAAATACGAAAAAAAAGAAAGTTATTTAGCCTCCTTGCTCAAGACTACAAGTAAAATTGTTTTGCTAGCCGAAAAACGCTCTATTAATATTCTCCTAAATAGCTTTAGCTACTTCAATATTTTTGTTGTCTTGTCTATGATCATATTTTCGGTCATACAATAATGCTGCATTTAATACAACAAGAACAGAACCTGCATTGTGGACAAGTGCACCTGTTATTGGATTCAAAAGTCCCTTAACACTCAAAATTATGGCAATAATATTAATAAGCATTGATAATGTTATATTAAATTTAATTGTTTTTACAGTTGCATTCGCAAGTCTTTTAACATAAGGAATTTTCCCAATATCATCTCCTAACAATGCAATATCAGCTGCTTCAATTGCAATATCAGAACCCATTGTTCCCATTGCTATACTTACATCTGCTGTTCTTAGTGCTGGTGCATCATTTACCCCATCCCCAACCATAGCTACTGTTTTATTCCTATTTTTCAACTCTTTAACATGATCAACTTTATCTTTTGGTAACAAATTACTGTAAACATTTGAAATCCCAATTTCATCTGCAAAGAAATTCGCAGTTTTTTCATTATCTCCTGTAAGAAGTACCACTTCTGTATTCATCATTTTTAGTTCATTAACAACTTCTCCAGCTTCATTACGCATTACATCAGAAAGTCCAATCACACCAACACATAAATCATTGATTGCCACAATTATTAAAGCCATTCCATTATTCTGAATTTCATTAATTTTATTTTTAATTTGTTTATCAATTTCAATATTATTTTCTTTAATATAATCTAATTTTCCACAATATATAGTTTTAGAATCAATTATACCTTTTACGCCTTTTCCTGCTGTCATTGTAAAGTCTTCACATTTTAAAACCTTAATATTTTCTTTTTTTGCTTTTTCTACAACTGCTTTCGCAAGAGGATGTTCTGAAAAGCTTTCAATACTTGATGCTAATGCCAAGAACTTCTTTCTGTTTATTATATCTTTATTAAAATACATCTCACTAACTGTTAATTTTCCATAAGTTAATGTTCCTGTTTTATCAAAGGTTATTGTATCGACCTTACCCATACTTTCAAGTGCTGCACCAGATTTAATAATGATACCTTTTTTTGTAGCCTGACCAATTGCAGCCATTATTGATGTAGGTGTAGCTAATGCCAATGCACATGGACAGAAAACAACAAGAACGGTTACACCTCTTACTACATCACCAGTAAAAATCCAAACCAATATAGCAATGAAAAGTGCAATGGGAACTAGCCATACAGCTAATTTGTCTGCAATTCTCTGCATTGGAGCTTTATTATTTTCAGCTTCTTCCACCAGCTTTATCATCTTCTTAAGTGATGAATCTTCTCCAACGGCTGTAGCTTTTATATCAATTGTTCCATAGCAGTTTAAAGTCCCGCAATACACATGATCTCCAAGAGACTTATCAACAGGTAATGATTCACCTGTCATGATAGACTGGTCAATAGATGAACTTCCATTTATAATAACTCCGTCTACAGGTATTTTTTCTCCCGGTAATACTCTTAAATGATCCTTTAACTTAATCTCCCTTGCATCTATCAATTCTTCTTTATCCTCACCAGTAATGATTCTTCCTTTTACAGGTGTAAGATTAATAAGATTCTTCAAACCTTTATGGGCTTTCTCTAGGGTTTTTTCTTCAAGTATAGCACCTATTGCCATAATAAATGCAACTTCTCCCGCTGCAAAATATTCTCCAATCATAATAGATGCAACCATAGCCATAGCTATTAATAATGCAGAGGATACCCATTTTTCAAATATGAGTCTTTGTAATGCTAATATTAGCATGGGTATACCAGAAATTAAAACAGCCCCCCATGCAAAATCAACAGGCACTTCTATTCCTACCATCATACATATTAAACTTAATGCTAAAAATATACCTGACACAACTGTCATTTTCAGTCCAAATAAAAAATCCATTATTTTTTCCATCAGTTATTCCTCCCTTCAAAATACACTACAATGTATTTGTTACAGAACACATTGTTCTGTAATTATAAATCTAAAAATCAATGAAAACAATGATTAATATAATGGATCTGTTCGTTACTGAACATATGGCAGTAAATGTTCCAAATATAATTGAACCGTATAATCAGTAAAATAAATTCATCTTTTAACATTAAAAGTAAGATCGTTTTTATGAAGTGTAAATATTAAGTATCTTAAATTCATTTTGATAATGATAATCATTTACATTAAGTCTTGTTCTTGCTATAATACTTTTGAGTGAAAAAGCAAACATGGAGGTTTATATATGATAAAAATCAATCATGTCACAAAAAAATTTGGTGATTTTACAGCTGTAAACGCCTTAAATTTAGAAGTAACAACAGGGGAATTCTGTGCTTTATTAGGACCTAATGGAGCGGGGAAGACTACATTAATAAAAATGCTCATAGGACTATTAAAAGCAAATGAGGGAACTATTATGATGGATCATATGATTATGAATAGAAACAATAGTAAATTAAAGAAAAAAATTGGTATTGTTCCTCAGCATACAAACTTAGACAAAGATCTTACAGTAAAAGAAAATTTATTATTTAGTGCAAAATTATTTAAAATCCCTAAAATAGAAGCAGAAGAAAAAGCAGATGCATTAATAGATTTTATTGATTTAAAAAGTGTAGAAAATCGAACGACCAGAAGACTTTCTGGTGGAATGAAGAGGAAGTTAATGATTGCTAAAGCCCTTATTCATGACCCTGACATTATATTTATGGATGAGCCTACTATCGGAATAGACTTAAATGCAAGAAGAAAAATATGGGATGTTTTAAGGGCTATGAAAAAGGAAGGAAAAACAATATTAATGACAACCCATTACATAGAAGAAGCAGAATATTTATGTGACCGTGCTGCTCTTATGAATTCTGGTAAGGTGATTTATTACGATAAACCAGAGAATTTAAGATATAATTTAGGGAAATATACAGTAGAATATTTTAATGAAGAGAAAAAATCAATGTATCGATACTTTAAAACGAAAGAAGAAGCAAGGCTTTATGTAAATTCATTGAATGATGAATATACCCTTAGAGATACTACTTTAGAAGACGTTTTTTATAACTTTACAAATAGGAAGGTAGATTAATATGGAAATATGTACTATTTTATGGAGAGAATGGATATTCTTCAAAAGACAACTTGGTAAAATTACTGGTGGTGCCATTATGAATCCACTACTCTATTTAATCGCATTTGGCTGGGGATTTGGTGAAGACATTGTAGTAGAAGGCTATAATTATATGTATTATCTGATTCCTGGTATTATTGCATTATCAACAATGAATACGAGCTTTAATGCAATCTCTTTAAGAGTAATAGTCTCTAAAATATATGAAAAAAGTTTTGAATATTATTTAACTGCTCCAGTTAATATTTATTTATTAGCTCTTGGACATGTATTAGCGGGTGCTCTTAGAGGCATGTATGCAGCCTTTCTGATTATAATTATATCTTATATTTTCGGCATATATATTAAAATCAATTTGGCACTTATTTTTATTATATTTCTAAATAGTATGTTATTTTCTGCATTTGGTTATTATGCAGCTATTCTTATAAAGAGTCATTACCAAATCAATTGGTTTAAAACCTATATAAATACACCCATGACTTTTTTATGTGGAACCTTTTTTTCTTTAGAAAAAATGCCTAATATTGTTAAAGCCATTATTGAAATATTACCATTGACTCACGCTTCAAGAAGTTTAAGAGCCATTGCATTAAATGGACAAATAAGCATAACTTCTATAGGTGTATTATTTATGTATTTAATTGTATTTTATTTTTTAAGTGTATATGCTAGTTTTCAAGAAGTAGAATAGTATGTATTGAAAAATTTATAATAGTTTATTTTATTTCGTAAGAGTTTATATAGATATACACTGTCAAAACTAAAATTATATTAGAATTTTTTTTGCTTAATTGATTGAGTTTGCAAGAAATAAAAGAATGTAATAAAAAGAAAAAGGGGTATCTTTTAATCCCCCTTAGTAAATACTTATTCAATAATTATTGTAATTCTAATAGTAGATACAGTTGCCCTTTACTTTCTAACTAACTTCGATACACACTCGACATGCGTAGTATGTGGAAACATATATAATAACTGTCCTTGTTTATTAATAACTTTCTAAAACTTAAGCTTAGCCAATGCATCTGCTAAAGCAGTATTTATTGGCTCATTATTCTTTTGTTGCTTCTTTAAATAATTTCCTACATCTCTTTTCGAACCCTGCTTTTTCTTTTCTTCTTTTCTCTTTTTAAATGCAGATAATTTTTCTCTGTGACCGCAAGGACAAACGAAGATTTGACCTTCTCCCTCTCCACGCATTTCCATCTTTTTATGACAGTTTGGACACCTAGCATTAGTAACTTTACTAATTCCTTTTTTGTATCCACATTCCCTATCTTGACATACTAGCATTTTACCTCTTTTATTTTTTACTTCTAAAAGATATTTTCCACACTCAGGACATTTTGTTCTAGTCATGTTGTCATGTTTGAATTTGCCTTCACCAGTTTTTATGTCCTTAATAATTTCTTTAGTGTAGTCTTTCATTTCTTTTATAAAGTTATTTTTCTTGATTTTACCTTTAGATATGGCATCTAGCTTTTGCTCCCATTTAGCTGTTAGGGCTGCTGATTTTAAGTCCTTTGGAACTAGTGTTAGAAGTTGCCTTCCCTTTGAAGTAATATATATGTCTTTTCCCTTTTTCTCTATTAAAAAAGAGTTAAATAACTTTTCTATAATGTCAGCTCTAGTGGCTACTGTTCCTATTCCACCAGTTTTACCTAAGGTTTTTATTAATTCCTTATTTTCCCCTGCCATAAACTTAGCTGGGTTTTCCATAGCTGAAAGTAGACTACCTTCATTAAATCTAGGTGGTGGATTAGTTGCACCCTTAGTCTTTGATATTCTATTTATCCTTAAAGATTCACCCTTGTTAATGTTAGGTATATGTTGTTCTTTAATATTGTCTTCATCTTCATCCTCATATTTATTTGAATAAATTTCTTTCCAACCATTTTTTAGTATGGATTTTCCCTTAGCTACAAACTTTTCTGTACCTACTTTTCCATCTATACTTATTTGTTCATATTCAAAAGGATCTGATAATACGGCTAAAAATCTCTTTACTACTAAATCATATATTTTTCTTTCCCTATCACCTAAGTCCGATAAGAATGCCGTTTCCTCTGTTGGTATTATAGCATGGTGATCTGTTACTTTTTTATTGTCTACAAAGGATTTACTAGGCTTTATGTTTTTCTTATATAGTTTTGATGCCCATTGAGAATAGGGCTTTATCATACAAGCCTTTATTCTATCTTTTAGGGTAGGTACCATATCATCTGTTATGTATCTAGAATCTGTTCTAGGATAAGTAAGTACCTTGTAGTTTTCATATAATCTTTGAGTTATTGATAGTGTTTCTTTTGCTGAATATCCAAATATTTTATTAGCATCTCTTTGAAGTTCTGTAAGGTCATATAATCTAGGTGCATAAGTTTTTTTGTGAGTTTTTTTAATGTCTATTATGTCTAGTTTTTCACCATTTAGTCCTTTAATAATCTTGTCTATTCTCTCTTCATTAAAGGAGCTAGTACTTCCTGATTTACTATCTTTCCAAGTAAATTTTAATTTATCTGTAGAACATGTTATGCCAAAGTAATCTTTTGGTCTGAAAGTTCTTATTTCTTCTTCCCTTTCATTTATCATAGCTAAAGTTGGTGATTGAACTCTACCACAAGAAAGTTGGGCATTGTGCTTACATGTTAAGCCACGAGTGGCATTAATACCTACTATCCAGTCAGCTTCTGCACGAGCTTGAGCTGATGCATAAAGGTTTTCATAGTCTTTACCATCTTTTAAGTTGTTAAATCCATCTCTTATGGCCTTATCTGTTACGGATGATATCCAAAGTCTCTTTATAGGTTTATTTACTTTAGCCTTTTGAATTATCCACCTAGCCACAAGTTCACCTTCTCGCCCTGCATCTGTGGCTATTATTATTTCTGATACATCTTTTCTATGCATTAAGCTTTTTACTGTGTTAAATTGCTTAGAAGTCTTTTTTATTACTACTAGACCTAATCTATCAGGAAGCATTGGTAGGTCTTCCATATTCCAATTTGCATATTTTTTATCATAAACTTCTGGGGCTGCCAAAGTCACTAAGTGACCTAGTGCCCATGTTACTATGTATTTATTTCCTTCAAAGGACCCATTTCCTTTTTTACTACAATTTAATACTCTAGCTAATTCCCTTCCTACAGAAGGCTTTTCAGCTAATACTAGAATTTTACTCATTTAAACATTCCTTTCAATTACACCTTTTTTATCTTCTCTATTCTAACATAAAAGACCCTTTTAAAAAAAGGGGCTTAGTTCCTTCATAAATTAAGGTTTACATTAACTTATTTAGTATCCTTTCCTTATGTATTAAACCTTATGTATTAAAGAGTAATCCATAAAAGCTTCATCTAACCGCTGCTATTAGTTAACCTTTAAAAATTTCCCTTTCATACCTAAAAAAGTGATGGAATGACTAGGGTTGTCAATTCCATCACTTTTGCCAGATAATTGTATTCAGATTTCATATACTGATTTATAGTCTTCTGCATACGATGAATACTCATTTTTAGATATACATCCTTCTAGTAATCTATGAAATGATTCTATATGAGCATTTTTATTTGGAGTTTTACATGTAATTCTCTCATGTTCTAAATTCATTTCTACACATTCATCATTAAATTTTTTACTAAATCTCTTAAAATAGCTATTTCTAAATCCTTTTCACCAAGTAGTTCTTTCAATTTTACATTTTCTTTTCATCTGGACTTACTCCTTATAAATCTATAATATAAAATTCACAGAGATTTGCCCAAGATGATTAGGGTGATTATGAGATACGGCAGATAAACTTCTTCCCTCCATCCTTTAAAGTGCTCTTTGCAAACATTTTAATTTCTTTAGCACTTTTAACTTAGAGGGATGTTCACGTAGAAGTGAATGAAGTTATCTCTATTTTGTACACCAAAATCAAAACCATGAAGATCGAGAATACTTTTTGTTATAGAGAGACCAAGGCCGAATCCACCTAATTTTCTACTCCTTGCCGTATCTGCTTTATAGAACCGATCCCAAATTCTAAGGAGATCAATTTTTTGGATATCCTCAACTTGGTTCTTAATATAACAGTGTATCCCTTGATTATCTTTTTTCAGGCTCAGATATACTGTGGTACCTGCTGGAGCATACTTCAATGCGTTGGACATCATATTGGTAAAGACCTGATTAATACGTTCTAAATCTGCATAAATGAATATGTCACTTTCCACATCTACGAGTAGTTGAGTCCCCTTTTCTTCATATATAGGATAGAATCTTTCTACTAGATCCAACATCTCTTGGGATAAATTGAACTCTCTTCTTTGTAACATATCCATCTTGGATTCTAGTTTTGAAAGTTCCAGTAAGTCGTTGATGAGTTTATTCATTTTCCGATTTTCATCTAGTATGATGCTTGTATAATATTTAGCTTTATCCTCATAAATATATTTATCTTCAAGCCTTTCCGTATAAGCTCTTACAATACCAAGGGGAGTTTTTAATTCATGAGAGGCGTCTGCCACAAATCTCTTTCTTGCTTCTTCAAACTCCTCCTTTAATTTTAATTCTTCTTTAAGTTGTTTATTACTCTCTTCTAGTTCCCTTAGAGTAATTTCCAATTTATCTGCCATTTTATTAACGTTTGAAGAAATCATACCGATCTCATCTGAGGATTTTACAACTAGGCGATCCTTAAAGTCTAAATTAGATATTTTCTTTGTAATATTATTAATATTTAAAATAGGCTTAACTACAAGTTTTGTTACAAGTAACAATATTAGAATAAGTAAAAAAATTGTTAGTAGGATAACATATATTAAGAACTGAGGAATTAGTTCAATCACTTCCGTTACTGGTTGCAAACTATATAAACTAAAGGCATATATATCCCCATAGGGTATAACTACCAGATAATTTTTTATACCCGTTTTCACATCTACGTTTTCAATAACATATGAGTTCTTATTGACAGTCTCTGGCTTTAAGTTGCCTGAATTTGTCATCTGATACATCATGTCCTGCCTATATATCGAACCACTTTCATAGGTTGCAAGTTCATAATCTATCACTTTACCAGTAATTCTAGTAATCTGAGGAAGTTTATAATTAAAGCTAGCCCTAAGTTCACTTAGTTTATCTTCTGTTAAATCATAGATTGATAATCCCATAAACTTATCTTCGACCCAATATCCTACGAAGGAAAGATTCATTCCCTTTATTATTTTTGTACCTTTATTCTGTATTTGAAAAATTGCATCCCCTAAATCTACGCGAGTTATTCCGTATTCACTTTCTAAATAAATGATCTGACTTCTGCGAGGAAAAAATACATCCCTATCCCTCATTATGGCCAGAGGTTGTACATTAGAAGCAGTGAAATCTGTGACCAAATTGGTAAGATCCTTTTCTTCTAACCTTCCATTTTCTTTGCTTTCTTCTAAAAATCTTTGTATATCCTCTTCAATATTTTTTATCTGTGTCCCTACAAAGTAGGGTTCAAAATAGTTCACTATACCAATAAAAATAGCACCGATTACAATGACAAAGGTTAAAAAAAGCACAATAAAAAGTTTTGTTGTCAGCCCCACCTTATTCATGCACGTACCCTCAATGGTCTTCATACTTATATCCTGCCCTTAATACAGTTTTAATAAAAGAACCGTAAGTGTCCAGTTTCTTTCTTAACTTTTTTATATGTGCATCTACAATTCTTGTATTGCCAAAATAATCATAGCCCCAAATTTCATCTAGGATTTGTTCCCTTGTCAACACATTTCCCTTGTGTCTGAGTAAAAAAAGTAAAATTTCATACTCCCTGGGGGTAAGCTCAAGATCTTTACCATTAAGCTTTGCTACATATGCCTTTTTATCTATTAATAATGCACCTGATGATAAGATATCTTTTCTATCAAGAATAGACCCTTTATACCTTTTCAAAAGAGTTTTTATTCTAGCCACTAGAACCCTTGTACTAAAAGGTTTCGTTACATAGTCATCCGCTCCAAGATCAAATCCCATGAGTTTATCATCTTCATGAGACCTTGCAGTGATTATGATAATTGGAATATCAGATACTTCTCTGATTTTTCTACAAATACTCCAGCCATCTATTTCAGGCATCATAATGTCAATTAGGGCTAGATCCATATTCTCGTAATTAAAATGTTTTAGTGCTTCCTTTCCATCGGGTGCCTCTATCACCTCAAAATCTTCATCCTCAAGATATTCTCTAATAATTGCACGTAGCCTATCCTCATCTTCTGCTATTAATATTCTTTCTTTCATAGGTGCACCTCCTTTATTAGTAGTTTGTCATACAAGCCAGATTAATGCAACAATATGCAGCTCAGAGAAGTTAAATCTCTCAAAGCTGCATACTTATTATCTTTATTGAAATGAAACATAATAATCAATAATCATTTTAATGCTTTCAGCATGTTTTTTTGCTGTTTCCTCTTTATTTGCCTTTTGTGCTTCCTTCATTTTATCAAAAGAATTCATGTACCCATCCATATCCTTGTGAGCGATATAACTTCTATCTGCAATAAACTTTAACTGGGCTTTAAGACTTTCTCTTGTTAATTCCGTTAAAATTTCTTCTTTTGTAAGGGAAACAATTTCAAGATTTTGCTGTTCTTCGTTTTCTTGCTCTTCAAGCTGTTGTTCATATTCAAGTCTAGCTCTTTCTTCTTCAGCAAGAATTCTTTCATATTCAAGACGTTCTTCTTCCTCACGCTTCTGTTGCTCCGCAATTAATCTTTCTTCTTCCCTACGTCTTTGTTCCTCTTGAAGCATTTTTTCTTCTTCCTCTTTAAGTTGCCTTTCGTATTCAAGTCTAGCTTTTTCTTCTTCAGCAAGAATTTCTTCATATTCAAGACGTGCTTCTTCATCACGTCCCTGTTGCTCCGCAATTAATCTTTCTTCTTCTTCCTTACGTCTTTGCTCCTCTTGAAGCATTTTTTCCTCTTCCTCTTTAAGCTGCCTTTCATATTCAAGTCTAGCTTTTTCTTCTTCAGCAAGAATTTCTTCATATTCAAGACGTGCTTCTTCATCACGTCTCTGTTGTTCTTCCGCCACAGTCTCTTCATCAGGAATATTCCCTACTAATCTATCCAGAGCTTGATAATCTTTTTGTACTTGGTCATAGTCTCTTTCTTTAAGGTGTTTTTTTAAGTCCTCGATTATTTTATGTGCTTCATTTTTTTCAGTTTCATTAAGAGATGCTCGTTTTAATAATTCCTCTTCAAGAGATAAAACCGGAATTCCTCTAATAGGAATATATTTTTGTGATAAATTAGTTTGTACAATATATCCACTATCTTTAGTACCATTAACATTTTCAGTACTTGGATCAGCAAAGGTTGTCATAGTGGTAATCATACATGTTAACGCTAGTGTTAAACATAGCATAGACTTCATTTTTTTCATGTTTATCCTCCTTTTAATCTAAGTTTATGTGGTGCACCTTCAGGAGTATTATATAATCACCGTGTGAATTTCATATGAATTTTATAAGAATTTGATATAATTTCACTTATGAATACAAGGCTATAAACATTGACAATTTAAAAATATTAGACAAAATAAATACATGAAACCATCCCTTTTACAAAAAGCTTACTTCATATTTTCGAAGTAAGCTTTTTGTAAAAGGGATGGAAGATTGTTTATCTACTTCCTTTATCATAAGGGATTCCAACAGCTTTTGGTGCACTTGCATTTTTAGATGTCCACGCTAAAGCTATTAAAGTTGTAATATATGGAATCATCTTGTATACATTATTTGGAATACCAATATTATTTAAGAATGCAATTCCTGAATAAGACGCAGCCAAAGTCTTCATAAATCCAAAGAACAATGACTCATTTAAACATTCCTTTCAAGTCTGTCTTCTTTTTATCTTCTCTATTCTAACACAAAAGACCCTTTCTAAAAAAGGGTCTTAGATTCTTTGAAAATCCTTTAATTATTATAGTCCATTTCTTCTAAATACTTGGTTCAGCCATCACTTTCACCTTATCATTTTTTATTTTGTAATAGATATTAGCTCCATCATATACAGATTTTCCACTGGCATTTTCAATAAGTACTTTCTTATTTAAAGTCTTTAAGTCTCTTTCCTTAATCTGTGTATCAATATTGTAAATTATTTGGCCTTTCTCTTCATATATGATGTTTATGTCCATTCCTTCATCTATATGAACTCTACCATAATGGTTTAAATTGTATCTTGTTAATATCTTCTTATTTTCTGTAGAAGCAGATATTATATATGCCTCATCATTAGATACTTTTAATAGTTTTTCTATATCATATAAAAGCGCGGTCTTCCCTTGAGTTTTCATATTTATACTGTATAGTATATCTCCTTCGTTTACAATTAGTTGCTCTCCTGCTAAATCCCACTCTTTTATATTCTCCTATTTGATGTTGATTATTACTAAAATCCATCCTATATATAATTCCATTTTTAGCATAACAAATATAATCATCTTTAATCATAAATTTCTCTGGTTCTTTTATTGGAAGTTTACGAAGTTCATTAATCACTGTATCAAAACACATCAACTTATTTTCAGAGTAGTTATCCAACTCTAAAAAAAGTATTTTAGTTCCATATAAGACAGCTTCATCCACTTCATCACTTAATAAAATTTTTCTATGAGATCCATCTATAGTACTTACATAAATGTCATCATCTAAATTTACGTAATAGATTTTATTATCTTGAATGCCTATTATATCTTGAAAGTCATCTACAAATCTATTTTCTCCCTTTGATATATTATAAATAAACAATTTATCTTTATTAGTGTATATTATATACGGAAAATAACATGTATGTATTTTTTCAATATTAGCAGATATTGTCTTCATTTCCTTAGTTTCATAATTATAAACTTCTCCTATATTTGTATCTTCTTGTTTGATAACGGTCAATTTATCATCTATTATACCTACTATAGAATGTTTATTATTATCATACAAACATCCCCTATAACTATGTTTATCATAACGTTCTACATAGTCCTTAGCTACTATGTAGGTACTATCATCTTCTATATATATTTGACTTTTAGATACAGAATCCAAATCAAATTCTATTTCAATATTTTTACTTTTTAAGTTGTACTCATATTGTTTTCTGTCTTTTATATAATAAACATACTCTTGATCAATATTCAAACTATCTATAGATTTCACATATGTATCGTCTAACAATAAAGTTTTTTCCAAACTGTCTAAATCTACTTTATACAGGCTATACCTATCATCATCAAATATATATAGAGAATTATCTTTTATCATATGAAAAGTTACATGTTTATCTTCAAAAATTACTTTTTCCTCTTTTGATTTTAGATTTTTCCTAATTAAAGCATTTCTTTCTTCGTCATAATAGAATAGATTGTTATTTTTTATGCTCATAGAAGTAATATAACCTCTTTGGACTAACTCAACCGCTGAGACTAAAGGGCCATACCTATATACTCCTGGTTGCTGGTATTCACCTGTGTTTTTTAAACAAAACTCTTTTAAAAAATATATATAATTACCTTCCTTTAACATATTCCATATGGGAAAATCTAAAATCCTTGTACTTTTGCCATCATGAATTGTATAAAGATTATAATTATCATTGTGATTTATGTAATAAATTTCCCCATTTACTTTGGCTACTGGATTTTCATATAAGCTAAAATCCACGTGCCCAATTCCATAGGCTATAGTACTACTTCCTATCACTAACCAAATAACTAATCCCATTAATAACTTGATCCTTTTCATCATGTTTATCCTCTCATTCCAATTTATGTCAAACTACCATATTCTTGAAATATCCTCATATCCTTTATTTATCCAAATTGTTACAAAGAATATTTTTCATTTTCAATAGTAGGGCTTCCTACTACTAGGATATGATAATAAAAAGCTCAGAAGGGAGGTAAGCACACGATACTATTAAAAAACTAATACAGAAAAATATTATAGAGATTAGCGGTAACATATACGAAATATATAGTCTAGCAATGAATATTTAATTCTAAACAGCTACTATTTTTTCCCTTTGTTTATTTAATGCTTTCTCCACTATTCTTCTCAATCTTTCAAGTATTTGAAGATTTTCATCCAAGCTTAATCCATCTACACTCAGGGTAGGTTTTTTAGTACATCCATCTACCCCTCCTGCTCTTAACATACTTTCTAACAGCAATATTTCCGTTATTGAATCATGTAATAACATGGTATGAGAAAGTATTGAAAGAGCTGCCACTAAGGCATGACCCCCCCAATTTGATACTCCTGCTACTATTAGATAATCAGTAGCAGTATTGGCACATATTTGGCCACCTTTATTTACTGAATTTACAACAAAAGACGTAACTTTGCCCATTCCAACTTCATTTCCACCATCTCCAACGGCCAATGTTGTTATTCCAAGTTCCTTTGATTTTTCAAATAATATATCTGTATTTGGAACTAAATCACTAAGGTCTTCTCCTCTCATGGAATAGCAACATCCATCCATTGCTCTTCCAGGCCTTTCTATTCCTACTATATGAGATGGATTATATTTTATTAATAGATCATTGCAAAACTCTTCTGCGTTATTATATGGAACCACTTCTATAGGAGTTTTCATATGCTTTACCATACAGCAATTATACAGCATCTCTTTAGAATATTTGTCTGTTACAAGTACTACTTTTTTACCTAGATTTTCTAATGCACTGGCCAATGATATTGCTCCAATAGGACCGTCCGTTTCCCCAGTAAGGGTATCTCTGATAACAAATCCAGTCACAATGAAAACTGTGGAACTTTTTAAAAGGTCTTTTACCCCTTTTTTAAATTCTCCTGGTAAGTTGATTCTATCCATACCTCTTTCATCTAAATTTTTCCTAATTATATTTTCTATTTCTATAAAATATTTTTCATCCATATGATTTCAACTCCCTATATTCAAATATTATCCCTTTTCTGTAAAAAACGTTCTTCAAAATCACAATTAAAATGAACACAAAAGACTATTTATGCCTATCTAATTTACAAAACTGCCAACTCATGATTTTTTATATCTGTTATAAACATATGTCCAGGTGCATGGGTTATCATTATTTCAGGCTTTACTTTCATTGCAACAGCTTGAGGAGTAACTCCACATGCCCAAAATACTGGAATTTCATTATCTTTTATTTCCACAGAATCACCAAAATCAGGTTTATAAATATCATTTATCCCTATTAGTTTTGGATTTCCCATGTGTATGGGTGCTCCATGTACACCTGGATATCTAGAGGTTATCTGTACTACTTTAGATACTTTATCCAATGGTATAGGCCTCATACTTACTACTGTTGGTCCTGAAAATATACCTGCTGGCTTACACTCAATATTTGTAATATACATTGGTACATTACTTTTATTTGTTATATGCCTAACTTCTATTCCTTCATCTATAAGGGCTGACTCAAATGTAAAACTACATCCTAATATGAAGGAAATAAAGTCATCTCTCCAAATAGATTTTAACTCTCCATATTCTCCTTGAAGTTTTCCTTTCTCATATACTCTATATTTTGGAATATCTGTACTTATATCTGATCCGGTCGCAATGGTTTTTAGCTCCTTGCATCCCTCATTTGTAACTTCTAATAAGGGACATGATTTAGGATTCCTTTGAGCAAACAATAAAAAATCGTAAGCAAGCTTTTTAGGAAGAGTTACCAAATTCCCTTGTACATATCCTCTACACATACCAGATGTGGGCCCTTGTATTTCACCTTTTCGTATCATTTTTCTCACTTCAAAGGGTTTAGAAAAAGATAAATCTCTCATGACTTTATTCTCCTTTCATATGCAATCCAAATATATTTTAATTACTTTAATTTAATATATCTTCGCAAAAATGCAAAAAAACCCAGCTAAACTATACGTTAACTGGGTCTTATTTATAATTATATATAGAGGATAATCCATATACTAATAAACAAAACTTAATATTAAATTTTTATTCAAATACATTTATTATACTTATATAATACCCTATTTTGTTAAATATTTCAATTATTTTTAATCATCATATATTTATTTCGAGCATCCTTTACAGATGCTATTACGGCCTTTTGAGCCATTCCATAAAATCTATCTCGTATCTCTTGTATGATTTGATCTATATCATCTACAAGATTGTAATCTATAAGAATAGATCTTATAAAATCACTCGTAACATCTTTTACCATATTACATGTTGTATCAATTATTTTCCCACTGTCCCTATCCAATATAATTCCTGTAAAAAAAATTTCATACACGGCTGAAATTGGATCATTTTTACTTATCTTTGCAGTTCCTAAAATATAGATTGTATTTTTCTCGTAAATCAAGTATATTCCCCCTCTTATTGCAAATAGCCTAGTTATTTTACTACATTTTTACAATCTTCTTTCATGAACTATTCTATAGAAAATAAAAAATTCCTTTCTTGTTTATGGTAGTTATACTAGAAAAAAATTAATTAAATTCTTTAATAAGGATAAGTATATGAGGTAAAAAACTATAACTAAAAAGGGGTTACATTAACTTATTTAATGTATCTGCAGATTCTTCATAATCCTTTAACACATGGTTTAATATGGACTTAGTTTTAACATCAACGTTCTCTTTTAAATTATTCCTTACAAAATCTACTCCCATATAAATGCCATCTATAGCAGCTTTTACAGCCTCTTTGTCACTTTTATTACGAACTTCCATTTTCAATTTCATATCTCCATAGACACCTTTTAATCCTAAAGTCTCATCTGGCATCTCGCCCATATCTTGTATATGTCTAGCTAAATCAGATATATTTTGCCGATGCTTTTGTTGTATATTTTGAAATGTGCTTTTTACCATTTTATCTTGAACTTCATCGATTAGTACATTAAAGGACTCCACAGCCATATGTTCTCCTTCTAGTACTTTATTTAATGTCTTAACATTCTTATTCATTGGTAACTCTCCTTCACAATATATTTAAACTATTATGAAGCTAGTATATGCAAATTATACATTTTTTAATTCGTGGCCACAGACTCCTGCTTTATATGATTTAACAAATAAATGAAATATGTCATTTACCCTTTGGGCTTCTACACTTTCATTATTCATTTTAAGAAGTTCTATACAAGCTTCTATGGTGCATAAGGACTCTATGCCACGCCTTAAATCATATTCTGTCTTTAATTTTCCCTCTAAGGGTAATATAGGTAGCTTATCTAGGTAATAGCTTTTTCTTAATATTCTTCTAGCCTCTTTCCAAGTTCCATCTATCAATATGAAAAGAGGTATTTTTTCTGACCTATTAAAGGATTTTTTTCTTTTTTCAAGTTCTTCATTATATATAGGAAATACTATATATGGGTCATATTTAGGATTATCTATCATATGTATAAGTTCCTTTGGCTCTCCAGTTCTCTCCCATATTAATATTTTAGTTTTATCTTCGTTTAAAAGTTTTAATAATCTGGCCGTATTAGATGGCTTTTTTACTTCCCTTAAGGTAGAGAGTATTACAAACTCTGCCTCTGTATTTATTTTTTCATATTTATCACAAATACATGTTACTAATGGTAGTCCACAATTATTACAACTTTTATATTTACTAGTTATTTCTTTTACTTTGAATTTTTCTTCCATATTGCCTCCAATAATGTTATATATACTTACCAATACTAGTATACACTTTTCTTATAATCTCTATCAATCCCTACAAATGACCACTGTCTTTTATTCTATTAAAAAAAGATAGAAATGAATATTTTCTATCTTCTTTAATACTTTTTATTTATAAAAACATATGTATGAAATTTCTTCTTTAACATTAACTTGGAACTTTTCATTTGCTTCTACTATGAATGTTTCATTCTCTTTAAAATCCTTCCATTGATCTGTACCTGGAAGCTTTACTAACATTTTACCACTAGTTACAGTCATAAATTCCTTTTGACTTGTTCCAAACTCATATTCACCTACAGCCATAACTCCTATAGTAGCTGGTCCCTTCTCTGGATTAAAACCAATAGACATTACTTCACCTTCAAAATATTCATTTGTTTTAAACATTTTTACCCCTCCTAAGTTTTATATATTTTCTTTTTTTCACATAACCAAATTATACAAGCTTTTTTTGCCAGTGTCCATGTTTTAATTTCATTTTTGTAAATTTTATTTACATTCGTGAAATTTATTCTTTTGTGATACGAGTAGCCCTATAAGAAAAGGTATGATACAATATTTAAGCCGTTGTTTAATTAAAAAACTTAGAAACGAGGTATTTTACATGAGATTATTGAAGAAAATGATACACCAGGATATAGCAGAAATAAAAGGGAATATATATGAAAGAAAAGCAGCACGTGGAATTATATTAAAGGGTGAAGATATTTTACTTTTATATACAAAGAGATACAACGATTATAGTTTTCCAGGTGGTGGAGTAGATTTAGAAGAAAATTTGATTGAAGGTTTAAAGAGAGAATTAGAAGAAGAAACAGGGGCTAAGAATATTAAAGTAATTGACGAATACGGATTACTAGATGAGTATAGAAGCTGTTACTACGAAGGTTATGACTTAATGCACATGACTTCTTATTTCTATGTATGTGACATAGATGATGAACTAGGAGAAACTCATCTAGAAGATTATGAGATTTCTAATGGTATGGATGCTAGATGGGTAAACATTCATGATGCCATAGCTCACAACAAAAAAGTCATTGATTCAAAAGAAGATAGCATGGGCCTTTCCATTGAGCGTGAAACCTTTGTATTAGAATTAGTAGCTAAAGAATTAATAAAAAAGAAATAATACCTTTTATAATTCCATTAGAGGTTATACTAAGATTTAGAAACCTATAAAGGCTAAAATCCATTCATAAATAAAGCCTCCATAGGTTTCTAAGTTTTAAAATTAATCAATATTTAAATTTATACTATATAAATTTAGGTAATACTTTTAGATACTTCAAGTAACGTCTTAAAGTATAAGTCTTCTCTTCAAAATATTTAACACCCTTTTCTATTTCTATAGGTGACATTTTAGGATGTTTATAGACTGTATGTCTACCATCATACTTTGACCAATCTCTCGTAATTAACCGTCCGTCTTTTTCCATTGTCTCAAATAACTTAGTTCCTGGAAAAGGAATAGCTATAACAGAATGGCACACATCTAACTCTATCTCATCTACAAATTTTAAAACCTCATGAAAAATAGTTTCATCATGTTCATCAAATCCAAATAACATGGCCGAATCTACAGCAATTCCATACTGGTGGAATTTCTTTATATATTCTTTTACTCTCTCTCTACTAACAAAGCCTTTTCCCACATTTTTCAATGCATCATTGGATGGCGTCTCTATTCCAACGAGTAAATATGTTAATCCACTTTCAGCAGCCAATTTTAAAAGTTCATCATCTTCTGCAAGTAAAATTGTAGTTTCTCCTACCCATTTTATTTTCAGTGGAATTAAGGCCTTAAATAATTTCTTGGCATACTCCCTGTCAGAAGTTAAATTATCTGAGTGTAATTCAACTATAGATGCTCCAGAGTTTTTGATTTCTTCTACAATAGCCTCAACTGGTCGATACCTAATATTACCAAAGAATGGATGAACTGCACAAAATGCACATCTATTATTGCAGCCTCTTGAAACTAATACAGACCAAACTCCCTTATATACAGATTTATCTATTATGTTTGTGGGATAAGACTTAAGTACCGACATATCAACTGGTGTTTCACGTTCATATATAGTTTTTAATGTACCTCTTTTATAATCCTCTAGTAGTTCTTCCCAGATTCCCTCTGCCTCTCCTACAATAACAACATCTCCATATTGAATTGCTTCTTCTTTATTAAAAGTTGGGTGTAACCCTCCTAATACAACTATTTTATCTCTTTTTCTAAATTCAAAGGCAAGTTCATATGCCCTTATAGCATCTGGAGTAGACATAAATATTCCAATTATTTCAGCATTAGTTTCAAAATTCACTTTCATATCCATAGTCTCATCTACCATTTCAATATGAACATCACTAGGAGTGCAAGCTGCTACTGAGAAAATATTCTGAGGGGGTGCCCCCATATATTTCTTGTATTTCTTAAATTCACTTTCAGCTGAAGCCTTGATTAAACATACTTTCATTACTGTATCACCTCATTATTTAATTCTAAAAACATTAGTTTTGACCTTGCGTTCTATTCATGACATATCTTTTCTGTTACGTAATATGTTCAACTGATCAAAGTCTTTTTCAAGTTTTACCTTTTGTTCTGGTGTAAGTATTTTTCCTAGAGATGTGATCATTTCATCAAAAGGAAGTAACACCTTAAGCGTTTTTTCTGAAATCCAATAATCATCAACAATACTGTAGAATTCCTCAATTAATTTTTCTGCATCAGTATATTCTCCATCTGTAAATGCCCTGTCAATCTCTTCAAAAATATTTCTAGCCCTTTTTTCATCTTCTTCATTTAACTTAAAAGGTAAAATTTCAAGATAATTTTCAAAGGAATATTTATAACTTGTAGAATGTGTTAATTTAGGTAAGGCAACAGTCTTAATGCTATTTTTCTTAGGTACTTCATTGGCAAAAGCAGTATTCCCTAACAATAAGGAACAACTTAATATTACAGTAATAATTTTTTTTAATGTTTTATTCATAAAAATCCTCTCCTTGCATCGTGTATTTATGTAAGTTCATTATAAAGATTAGAGTAACTCCAATGTCAATATGAAAAATTCCATGTTGACCCTAGTGCTTCTCTAAGGTATATAATAGAATTGTAATTCAAACGTAAAAGGAGAATAATTATGCAAGTTACTTTGATAAAAGCTTCTGCTGACTCTGAATTTAAGAAGTATAAAGCTAGTATGGGCGGACCTCCTCAGAATATTTTTTCTGTTGCGGCAACTACTCCAGAAAACATTCAAGTTGAATTAATTGATGAGACAGTAGGGATGAAAGTTAAATACAATACAAAATCAGAAATCATTGGAATATTCATGTCCACTCCAGATGCCATAAGGGCATATGAAATTGCAGATAAATTTAGAAAGAAAGGTAAAGTAGTTGTTTTAGGTGGTCTTCACCCAACATTTTTACCAGATGAATCTCTGTTACATGCTGATGCAATAATACGTGGAGAAGCTGAAGGCTGTTGGGAACAAATTATTAAAGATGTAGAAAACAATGTACTTCAAAAGCAATATAAACAGGATGAGCCCTTTGATTTATCAAAACTGAATCCTTATCCAACTAATATCGTAAATATGAGCTGGTATGGTAACATTTGGTCAGTTGTAGTTGGCAGAGGATGTAATCATGGTTGTAGATACTGTGTTGTAAATCCTTTTTTTAAGAGTTGTAGATTTAGACCTATTGAACATGTAATTGCTGAAATCAAACAATGTGGCGCAAAGCTAATTGAACTACATGCAGATAATCTAATAGCTAATCGAGATTATGCAATTAGTCTCTTTAAAGCAATGGAACCTCTAAACATTCAGTGGATGGGGGAAGCAACTATAATGATTGCTGAAGATGACGAATTACTAGACTGGGCTGTTAGAAGTGGTTTAAAATATATGCTAATAGGTATAGAAACCCCTTCTAAAGAAGCTCTGGAGTCTGTTGGCAAAGGTTTTATAGATGTGGATAATGTTAAAAAGTACGTTAAAAAACTTCAGTCTAAAGGTATCCAATTAGATGCAAGCTTCTTATTTGGATTTGATGCCCATAAAAAGAATATCTTTCAAAGAACTCTAGATTACGCAAAGGAAGTTGGAGTCGATGAATGTCATGGTGTTATAATGACTCCATTTCCAGGCACTCCACTTTATAGACAGATGAAAAAAAAGGGGCGAATTAATACAGAAGACTGGTCAAAATATGATTGTACTCACGCAGTATTTGATCCAATTGGTATGACTCCAAAGGAACTGGAGGATGGTACTTGGTGGTTTGATGTGGAGTTTCACAAGTGGCAAAAGAAAAATAAAAAAGTTCCCAAACCTCCTGTCATTCCTCCTCCAAGTCCTAATAGATCAACAAATTCTTCCCAAAGTAGTGATAGCCTTGGATCTGTAAGAAGTATGGCATTTACAAATCCATCTGATTTTAAATGGAGAACATTTTTAGCTCTGGGATTAATCGCTACAAGTTTATTCATGAACTGGAATTGGATTTGGTCTGTATTTTTCTTATACTGGGCCATTTTAGATATTAAATCTGGTTATACTTTCAGTGTTGAACCTATAAGTAGAAATGAAAATCCGATTTTATACTGGCTTATTATTATTCTGTGGCTTGGATTAGCAATATATTCCATATATGATGTAGTTATAAATCTTTATGTAGATTGGTTTTACCTAAATTTATAAATTTCATCTAAGAAATTTATTCACAAAAATAACCCTAGAAATATATCCAGGGTTATTTTTTATTTTTTTCCTCTATAGGTATCCATATTTCAGCAACATATTCACTTTTATGATCCCCATCACATAAGTTTATAATAGACCTTTCAACTGCATCCCCAGCTATATTAAATCCATTTTTATCTATCCAACTCATCATATTTATATATTTACTATAGATATCACTGTAGTCTCCTTTGTAAATAGAAAATGCACAAGACCTACTAGGAAAATACTCTAGTTTCACATTTTTAGATTTACATTCATATTCTGAGATCATTCCATATCGATAGGTACCTCCATATTGAAAAAAATTCTCTTTACATGTAATCATTGTAAATCTCGATACAGATGTCCATTCACTATCAATTCCTTTATTTAACTCCAAAATCTTATTATAATCAAAATCTTCTTCCTGGCCATTCCACGGAACAGTTACAGCCCACATTTTAGGACATGTCTTTATAGAAATCTTATTAATATCATCATCTAACTTTGTAAGTTGATATTTCAAGTCACTTATACTTTCTTTTAATGCCCTTAAATACTCCATCTTATTTTGTATTTTTTCTTCTTGTGTTCCTAACAAATCTATGAGTTTAGACGTATCTTTTCTATGTAATGTATCTTTTATTCCTTCTAACGAAACATCTAAGCCTTTCAATAAAAGAATCATATATATTAGATCAAATTGTTCTCTACTATAATATCTATAATTATTCTCTTCATTCTTCCTAGGCTTGAGTAATCCTATTTTATCGTAGTACCTAAGGGTGTCTGTGGAAATATTAAATATACTAGCAACTTCCCCTATTAAATAATATTCTTTCATTCATTTTCTCCTTATTATTTATTAGTATCATTTTTTAGTTAACTCTAGAAATAGCTAAATTTCTATTGCTAGGCTAATATTACCACAATATTTTTTCAAATAAAATCCTTTAATACATAATCCTCATTAAATTAGTATATAAAAAAAGAAGAGAATAACTAATTCTTTCTCTTCTTTACATATATGTCATCTTATATTAATAATATACTTTTTATCCTCCAAGGGTTATATCTTGCGTATTATACCAATTTAGAGCATCATAAAAATGTTCTTCCTTAAAATCTGGCCAATAATCATCTACTACGTAAAAATCTGCATAAATAGACTGGACAGGTAAAAAACCACTAAGACGTCTTCTTCCTCCCCATCTTATTATTAGATCCAATCTAGATACATCATTAGAATAAATATGATCTATAATTTTTTTATTGCTACTATCACTATTTTTTAAATAATTTAAGTCCCATTTCCAACCATAGTTAACTAAAAAATTAACTTTAATTCCTCCATTACCCAAGTTTTGCCTTGTAGTATAAGGCATTAATTCTTGTGGAAACATGGGTGACTCTGTATTTCCCACCACAAGCAGTGATGCATTTTCCTTTGATAGTTTCTTTACTGCATTTACACAGGCATCCGTAAAGGCAAGTCTTTGTTCTTTAGGTCTCTTAGTATTATCTGTGGTAAATCCATAATAGGTTATTTCCTTTATCCCTACCTTTTCACAAAGCTTAAATACTTCTACTCCCACATCTAGACCTTCATCATATCCCTTTTCCTTTGTCATCCCTTTAGACGTGGCCCATCTTCTATTTCCATCAGGGATTACCCCTATATGATCTGGTATTCTCATCTATATCACCTCTATATTCTTCTTTCATTCTTCTATTATTGACATAGATTCAAGAGGTAATACTATATAATTACATTCTTTTAAAAATTATTCTTCCTTAAGTAGCTTATTTTTTATGCCTATTAATTTCCTTATATGATATTGCTCTATATCCTCATTCATACCCTCCTTAATGGAATTTAGAATGAATATATGGCTATATACACTCCTAAATAGAGTTAAGTGTTCCATATATAATTTAATGTCTAGATTATGCCTTTCACTATTTATCTCCTTATGATAAAACTGTATTACAGTTCTAAATTCATGCATTTTCAATCTGAATCTCTCTAAATTTTTTATCCTTTTAAATTCACCATTATCATAAATATTATCTTTTATAAAATCTATTAATTCTTCATTCAATCCAGTTAATTTTTCAAAAGGATTTGGTGGCTTTATATGATAATTCACAATCATTGCTATTATAATTCCTATGAATGTCTCTAGTAACCTATGTATTACATGGGTAGTTGGATCAAAATTTTGTACTACATTTACTCTAAAACTTATAACTAAAAACACTACACATGCTATGGATATTAAATCACTTTTTTCAAGGAAATTACATAGATATATTATTCCTACAATCCCAAAGGGAATTGCATATATATTCTCTGGCATGAACAATAGATATATTAAGGAAAAAACTCCTCCTATTACAGTTCCTATCCCCCTTTTTATAGCCATTTCTGACGATCCTATTATGGAACTTTGAATGCATAAAAAGGCAGTCCAGGTAGCATAAAAGGGTGCTTCAAAGCCCAATACATTACTTACAACCATGGCCAATATGGTTGCTATAAAAGTCTTTATACTTCTCATACCTATTTTAGGTAGCTTAAATTTTTTACTCACAAATAATACCTCTCTTAATTAACTATCTTTTCATATTTTCCATGAATCATATAGTATATATACCACTTTATACAAATTCTATTCTGCCATTATATGTTATAATATCTTAAAATCTCAAATTATACTTTAGGATGGTGAATATAGTGAACAGCAATAATATGCAAACTTTCCCGTGGGGGCATATAGAATGGTTTATAAATGAATCCATGTTAAATGTGGCAATTACTACTATTTTACCTGGGCAAAAACAAGCCCCCCATATCCATTATGGCAATGAGCAGTTCATTTACGTCCTGTCAGGTTCAGGGAAACAGTTCATAGATAATGAATATAGCAAAAAAGAACCTGGTATGATGTTTCATATTAAGGCTGGATCATGTCACGAAACTATAAATACTAGCACTGAGCCCTTAGTAGAGTTATTAGTGTCTGTTCCCATAAACTATGAGTATGATTTTTTCACAGAAGACAAACCAAGTTCCTTTTATCCTATAGATAATGTTAGTAAAAAGATTAATCTGGATGAGGATATGGAATATATATATGATAAATTAATCAAACCTTTAAATATTCCCATATGTATATTTGACAATGAGGGAAAATGCTTAATAGAAGGAAAGGACTATCCTTTCTTTTGTAAAGATAGGTGTAATGTTCACAAGTGTATTAATAACTGTTCCCTTTATAAAATAGATGACAATTATTCCACACCGCCTACAAAAAATTCTTCCGCTATTTTATGCGAACATGGAATAAGTATATTTATTTTTCCTTTAATATATGATAATTCCTTCATAGGCACTATTAAAGGTGGTCATTTTAAAGAAAACTATACAAATGATCCCACAGATTTTAATTCTTTTATTACACCTAAGAGTACTATTTTATCCATATTTCAACTCATGAATAAATTGAGAAACCAAATTATTAATTACTATATTTTAAAAAATACTAAAATGGAGTTA